>NZ_PSRU01000009.1:0-196353 GCF_003000935.1 Escherichia sp. R1 | reverse complement strand
CGCGGCTTCGAAATGGACTTTGCTGAACTGTTGCTGGAAGACTACAAAGCCTCCCTGAAATATCTCAGCGACCACCCGAAACTGCAGGGTATTGCCCAGCAGAACAGCTTTAAACACACCTGATAACATCACGTTGTAAAAACCGAATGCCCAACCTTTAAAAACAGGTGGGTATTCGGCTACTTATTAATTGCAATAATATATTACCTGTCTATTCATCGTGTTGATAAGATATATGTTATATGAATGTTATGGAGCATAGCGATACTGCTTAATATTACGATGATGAATTATTTGCTTACTATTAATTCCTCTGCGTTCTTAAGTCCCCTTTTTATATAATAAATCCAGTCATCCAGCCCGAGTATCATCGCTCATTATCATCCTGTTTTCCCGCTTCGTTTAAATTTATTTATCAATCAATTTGACTTAAGAGGGCGGCGTGCTACATTAATAAACAGTAATATGTTTATGTAATATTAAGTCAACTATGCAACCACTACATGGTAATTGTCTAATTGCGTACGCAAGACATAAATATATTCTCACCATGGTTAATGGTGAATATCGCTATTTTAATGGCGGTGATCTGGTTTTTGCGGATGCAAGCCAAATTCAAGTGGATAAGTGTGTTGAGAATTTCGTATTAGTTTCAAGAGACACGCTTTCATTATTTCTCCCGATGCTCAAGGAGGAGGCATTAAAACTTCATGTACATAAAAAAGTTCCTTCATTACTCGTTCATCACTGTACCAGAGATATTCCTGTTTTTCAGGAAGTTGCGCAACTATCGCAGAATAAGAATCTTCGCTATGCAGAAATGCTACGTAAAAGGGCATTAATCTTTGCGTTGTTATCTGTTTTTCTTGAGGATACGCAGTTTATACCGTTACTTCTGAACGTGTTGCAACCGAATATGCGAACACGAGTTTGTACGGTCATCAATAATAATATCGCCCATGAGTGGACATTAGCCCGAATTGCTAGCGAATTGTTGATGAGTCCAAGCCTGTTAAAGAAAAAATTGCGCGAAGAAGGTACGTCATATTCACAGTTGCTTACTGAGTGTAGGATGCAGCGTGCTTTACAACTTATTGTTATATATGGGGTTTCAATTAAGCGAGTTGCAGTATCCTGTGGATATCACAGCGTGTCGTATTTCATTTACGTTTTTCGAAATTATTATGGGATGACGCCCACAGAGTATCAGGAGCGATCGGCGCAGGAATTACCGAACTGTGGCTCGGCGGCAAGTATGGCTGCGCAAGGGATTTTTTACGGCACTGACCGTTCTGCGGAAGGAATAAGATTATAGAGTTTTACTCAGACATAAAAAAAACCCGGCATAGGGGACCGGGAAGAGGATAGTCTGCCGTCTCCAGACTAATAAACCGTTATAACACTCCCTGTTGGCACGGGAAACTTTGTGCTCTCAGTAAGTTAAATATAACTTTTACTGGAAATAAGATCAGCCATTTTTTTATAAACATAAGCTATACGCTGTGTGAAAATATAATCGTGTTGCATTTACTTATTATCAATTAACTGTTATGCAAAACTACTTTGTGGATAAAATTTGGTCCTACCAAATATGGCAGTTTTTGCACACAGAAACAGTCTGGCGTCATTTCATTAGTATACTGACATTGAAATAATCGCAGTAATGAAATATAAGGGATAGTCATGGCTCATGTCTGCTCGGTGATCCTCGTTCGTCGTTCATTCGATATTCATCATGAACAGCAAAAAATATCGTTGCATAACGAGAGTATCCTGCTGCTGGATAAAAATTTGGCAGACGATTTTGCGTTTTGTTCACTGGATACGCGACGGCTGGATATCGAAGAGCTGACAGTTTGCCATTACTTACAAAATATTCGTCAGTTGCCACGCAATTTAGGATTGCATAGCAAAGACCGTTTGTTAATTAACCAGTCACCCCCCATACAGCTGGTGACGGCGATTTTTGATAGTTTCAATGACCCCCGGGTCAATTCGCCGATACTGAGCAAAATGCTCTACCTTTCCTGTTTATCAATGTTTTCTCATAAGAAAGAACTGATCCCCTTACTTTTCAATAGTATCAGTACTGTTTCAGGAAAAGTTGAACGCCTTATTAGCTTTGATATCGCTAAACGTTGGTATCTACGCGATATCGCAGAAAGAATGTATACCAGCGAGAGTCTCATCAAAAAAAAGTTGCAGGATGAAAATACCTGTTTCAGTAAAATATTACTCGCCTCCAGGATGTCGATGGCCAGACGATTACTCGAGTTACGTCAAATACCTCTGCATACTATTGCGGAAAAATGTGGCTATAGCAGTACGTCATACTTTATAAATACATTTAGACAATATTATGGTGTAACGCCACATCAGTTTTCGCAACATTCGCCGGGTACCTTTTCCTGACATATTTCGCATTTGAATATTGGTCAGGATCTCACGTCTGCTTCATGTGAAACTCTTTCCTGATGATTTCTGCCGGGCTACCGGCTAGTTCTCTTTCGCAGTTTGCCAGGCGGTATAGGTATTTTCAGGAGGAAAAGACTCGGCATGTTTGGGATTATTAAGCTAACAATTCATACGATTACGGGAATGTGGGTCAGTATTGTGCTGTTCAAATTGATGACGAATGGCTGGAGTGGTTTCTACTTTCAGTGCTGTGTACTAAGCCTGGTATTCCTGACGGTTAGCTGGTTGTTGAGTGGTGAATGGTTAGCAGGAAAGAGTAAGGCTGAACCCTCACGTTCAACCTTACTCTCATTTACACGTTACGCTTTTTTAAAGCGGGCAAAGAGATGTTCCACTACAACGAAAAAGACCGGAACGAAGTAAATTGCCAGCACTGTTGCGGCAAACATCCCGCCCATTACGCCGGTACCTACCGCGTTTTGCGCGCCAGAGCCGGCACCATGACTGATAACCAGCGGCAGCACGCCGAGAATAAAGGCCAGAGAAGTCATCAGGATTGGGCGTAAACGCATACGCGCTGCTTCGATGATTGCCTCTACCGGCGTTTTCCCTTCTTTCTGCATCATCTCAACGGCAAATTCGACAATCAGGATGGCGTTCTTGGCGGAAAGCCCGATGGTGGTCAGCAAACCAACCTGGAAGTAAACGTCATTACTTAAGCCGCGCAGATCGGTGGCCAGTAATGCGCCAACGACGCCTAACGGAACAACCAACATCACCGAGAACGGAATTGACCAGCTTTCATAAAGTGCGGCGAGGGCGAGGAACACCACGACCAGTGAAATGGCATATAGCGCGGGAGCCTGGTTTGAGGATAACGCTTCCTGATACGACAGCCCAGTCCATGAGTAGCCGACGCCTGCCGGAAGTTTTGCGACCAGGTCTGCCATAAATTTCATGGCGTCACCGGTACTTTTCCCGGCAGCCGCTTCACCTAAAATCTCCATTGACGGGATGCCGTTGTAGCGTTCCAGTCGCGGTGAACCATAGGTCCATTCGGTAGACGAATAGGCAGAAAGCGGTGCCATCGTGCCAGAGGCGTTGCGTACATACCATTGGTTGATGTTATCCGGCAACATACGGAACGGCGTGCCTGCCTGGACATACACTTTTTTCACCCGCCCCTGGTTGAGGAAGTCGTTCACGTAGCTGCTGCCGAAGGCGGTGGAAATTGTCTGGTTGATATCAGACAGCGCCACACCCATAGCCTCGGCTTTCGCAGCGTTGACGTTCACTTTGAACATCGGCGTATCTTCCAGGCCGTTCGGGCGTACCCCGATGACCTGATTCGGTGATTGCGCTGCCAGTGATAACAGCTCGTTTCGCGCCTGGGTCAGCTTTTCGTGCCCCAGATTGCCGTTGTCCAGCAGTTCCATATCAAAACCTGACGCGGTACCCAGTTCAGCCACCGCGGGTAAGTTGAACGGGAAGACGACGGCTTTATTGATACTGCTTAGCGCAATCATTGCCCGCTGAATAATCGCGGTAACCGAGTTTTCCTCGCCGACACGTTCAGACCACGGCTTGAGGCTGATAAACGCCAGACCGTTGTTTTGCCCCTGACCACTGAAGCCAAAGCCACCAACGGTAAACACCGACTGAACATTATTTTTCTCTTTTGTCAGATAATAATCCGTCACCTGTTGTAGCACTTTCGTGGTGTTAACCATGGTTGCACCGGAAGGTAACTGCGCGGTGGTCATAAATACCCCCTGATCCTCTTCTGGTAAGAAAGAGGTCGGCGTACGCAGGAACAGCACCGCCATCCCGGCGCAAATCAGCAGGTAGACCACCATGTAGCGACCGGTACAACGCAACAGCGAGCGGGTGCTGTCGGTATAGTGCTGAGTTGATTTTTCAAACAGCGTGTTGAAGCGTGCGAACAGGGTGTTAGGTTTGTGACCGCCCTCCGGCGCGGCTTTCAGAATGGTGGCGCACAGGGCAGGGGTCAGGCTCATTGCTACAAATACTGAAAGCAGCATGGAGGAGATCAGCGTGATGGAGAACTGGCGGTAGATCTCCCCGGTCGCACCGCTCATAAAGGCCATCGGCATAAACACTGCGGAAAGAACAACGGCAATCCCGACCAGCGCACGTTGGATCTGCCCCATCGATTTATGCGTCGCTTCCTTCGGCGGTAGCTTATCTTCCGCAATGACACGCTCGACGTTCTCCACCACCACGATGGCGTCATCCACCAGTAACCCTATCGCCAGCACCATCCCGAACATAGTTAACGTGTTGATGGTGAAACCGACCGCCGACAAGATCGCAAACGTCCCGAGAATAACCACCGGTACGGCAATCGTCGGGATGATTGTGGCGCGGAAATTCTGCAAAAACAGATACATGACCAGGAAGACGAGGATGATAGCCTCAACCAGCGTTTTGAAAACTTCCTGAATAGAAATTTTGATAAACGGTGTGGTGTCGTAAGGATAAACCGTCTTCAGGCTTGCAGGGAAATAAGCCGATAAACGGTTCAGCTCCTCTTTCACCGCTCGCGAGGTATCCAGGGCGTTTGCTCCGGTAGCCAGTTTGATGGCGATCCCGGCAGCAGGTTTGCCGTTATAGCGCGCCACGGTGGAATAATCTTCCGCCCCAAGTTCGACGCGGGCGACATCACGCAGCAGCACTTGCGAACCATCTTGCTGAACTTTCAACAGGATTTTGCCAAATTCTTCCGGCGTTTGCAGACGCGTCTGCACAATGATCGAGGCGTTCAGTTGCTGGTCTGCCGCCTGTGGCATGCCACCCAGTTGACCACCGGAAATCTGGTTGTTTTGCACCTTAATCTGGGAAATAACATCGGAAGGTACCAGGTTATATTTATTGAGTTTTTGCGGGTCCAGCCAGATACGCATGGCGTACTCGGAACCAAAGAGCTGTACGCTACCAACGCCCGCGGTACGGCTTAGCGGGTCTTTGATATTAGACGCTACATAGTCCGCGATATCGTACTGGTTGAGGCTGCCGTTATCAGAAATAAATGCCGCTACCATCAGGATATTACTGCTCGACTTATCGACGCTAATTCCCTGCTGCTGCACCGCTTCAGGTAATGAAGGCATAGCGAGTTGCAGTTTATTTTGCACCTGAACCTGTGCGATATCAGGTGATGTCCCCGTCTCGAAGGTCAGAGTGATGGAGGCATTACCTGCCGCATCGCTGGTTGAAGACATGTACATCAGGCCATCAAGCCCATTCATATTTTGCTCAATCACCTGAGTGACCGAGTCTTCTACCGTTTGCGCATCGGCACCCGGATAGGTAGCGCTGATGGTAATGGTCGGTGGCGCAATCTGCGGATACTGCGCAACCGGTAAGTTCATGATCGCCAGACCGCCTGCAAGCATCATAATAATGGCAAGTACCCAGGCAAAAACCGGGCGATCAATAAAATAGTTAGCCATGAAAGTCCCCTTAAGCCTGCAACGTTATTGTTTCGATTCGGTGCTGGCGTTTTCCTGGCTGGAGGAAATTGCACGTGCTTTGATACCCGGACGAATGCGTTGCAAACCGGAAACGATCACCCGATCGCCAGCCTGCAAGCCAGAGGTGACAACCCACTGGTCGCCGATGGCTTTGCTGGCTTCGATTTCGCGTAGCTGCACGACATCGTCTTTATCCAGAATGAGTGCCGTTGCTTTACCCTGGGCGTTGTGGGTGACGCCTTCCTGCGGCACCAGTAATACATTCTGGCGGCTACCTTCATCCACTAATGCCGTGACATACATGCCAGGCAGCAAGTCACCATTTGGGTTGGGGAAAATCGCCCGTAACGTCACGGAGCCCGTGGTTTCATCCACCGTCGGGTCGGAGAATTTCAGCGTGCCGGTCTGGCCGTAACGTTTACCATTTTCCAGATTGAGCTGTACTGGCGTACTGCCCTGAACCTGTTTGATTTGCCCACTGGCGACCTCTTCTTTCATGCGCAAGAAATCCTGCACCGACTGCGTGAGATCGACATAAATCGGGTCCAGACGTTGTACGGTAACCAGCGAATCTGCCTGATTAGCGGTAACGAGTGCGCCGACGGTCACCGACGATTTCCCGCTGACGCCCGTAATCGGCGAGGTGACATTCGCGTATTGCAGATTGATCGTCGCCTGTTCAACAGCCGCTTTGGCGACGGTGACATTGGCTTCTGCTTCATTCAACTGGGTGCGTGCGGTGTCGTAATCCTGACGGCTAACATAGTTGGTCTTCAGCAACGATGCCTGGCGGTTAAAGGTGATGCGGGCATTGCTGGCGGTAGAGAGCGCTTTCGCCAGCGAACCTTTGGCGGAGTTCAGCTCTGCCTGTAAAGGCGCAGGATCAATCTGATACAGCGAATCGCCCTGGTTCACTTTATCGCCTTCGATAAAGTTGCGTTTAATGATAATACCGCCCACCTGGGGACGTATCTCGGCAACTTCATAAGGAACGGTTCTACCGGGCAATTCGCTCAACACATTGACCGAACCGGGGGAGAGTGTGACGACACCGACCTCAGGCATCATGGCGGCGGCGTTTTCCGCCGATTTGTCATCGCAGGCGGTGAGCATCGCGCCGCAGAATAACAACGGTATTAACAGTTTTCTTCTTCTGTTCATTTTAGTCCCTGAAAATTCTTGAGAAATAACGGTTCTTTAAATTGCGCGCGAGGAGAGATATGAGGGATTTACAGACCAGCGGCATAGTGGGGTTGTCAGCCAGTAAGATGGGATGCAAGCACAGTGATCGACATGGTGAGGTCAACGACAAAAAAAATGTTGCCGTTCTGCCAACAGTTTCTGCCAGCATGCGGGCAACGAAGGGTTCTACTGGTGGATACACATACCAGGGGAATAAAGTCGTTTTCGTCTCTCCTTCAATAATCACCGGGGGTATTGAAATCAGCATCTGCATCCCTCGTCATGCCAGCCATCAATTTCAGTTGCTTATGTCCTTACTAAAAATAAGATGTGATACCCAGGGTGACGATGTCGCTCATACGTCTTAATTTCAGCTTGTACATAATGTTGAATTTCTGAATCTTTAATGTTTGTTGCGAAATGTTGAGCGTTGACGTGATATTGCTTTCATTTTTGTTTTTCAGAATCAGTTGCATAATTTTGAACTGATTATGTGAAAAACATAGTTGTGAATTCTTATGGGGCAAGTGTTTACCATAAGTAATCTCAAGAAGATTTTTGATACTTTCTTTACGGCTGACAAAATAAATAGGCGCTTTAGCTTTTAGTTTACTGATGTGATAAGGTGCCAAAACAATAATTCTCTCGGCATCTAATTTCTCCAGGAATTTAATCGCTTCTTCATCAAGGATATGGTTGTGATAGGTGTCAATGATCACCTTGAAGGGTTTATTGCCTACTTTTTTGATCTCTGACAGGGAATTGATTTTTATCATTTCGTGATTATCTTTCAACTGCCAAAAGCCCTGTAAAAGAAAAGAATCTTTCGTCATGAGAAAAATCATAACTTGCTCCTTAGCCGTTATCGTTTCGAACATGTCATCCTTTTCATTATTTACATCCTTGTCCGAATCGTTGTTCAATATAGTAAACGCCTATAAGAACTTTGCCCTTCGTGAACTAATACGTCTATTAACACTAATCAATACTTCAGATTTATCCATCACGCACTCCATATATTGATCCTAAGTAAGATTCCTGGTTGTTATCAGTTTGTAACCAGTAAACAAAAGGTTAACTTTTGCGGATTACTGCCCAAGAATAAGTTATCAATAACCAGTTTGTGATCTCTGAAGAATATTACTAAAGTTAAAATGTAATCCGATTTAAATATCGAGTCTCCTTGTTTCGACTTAGGCTGGCAATTGGATTGCCAGCTTTCTTTTAACGCATTGAAATTACCTGATTAAATAACTCATTCATGTCTTCAGGTTTTTATATAGCGTCTGGAGACACGGATATTTATGCAATGTAATCAACGCCAGTTGCAAAAAAATGAACCCGGATTACTTATTTAACCGCCCATAGCATCAACGCTTACGGAACTCTTTGTTCACTTTCCCACAGCACTTTTAAAACATTAAACCTGACCACGGAAAATATCAGCCATGATAATGTTTGAAATGGCTAATTTGCCATGGAACGAAAAAAATCAGATTAAATTCAGTAGGTTGAAATAATCAACAGCAGGCAATTGTTTCAATGATAGTGCGTAATTGAACTGAAACACTGTATAGCTAAGAGAGTATTAACTGGATCATAGTCACTTAATGTGACTATGATCCAGGTGGAAATAGGGATAATTATTGCTTTTTAACGAACAAACTGGCGAAGCTGAACAGACTGGCGGCGCTAAATATCAGTTCAATTCCCACCAGTGTGGAAACCAGCGTTACCGACACCATCGGCGTAGCACCAAGGAATATCCAGGCAATGACGATATCCAGCACACCAATAACGAGCTGTAGCCAACTGCCTTTCATTGAACGCTGACGATACCAACTCATCAGGCGAATAACCCCTGCCACACAGAACAAACCGGCAATAAATGCCGCAATGGCAAAAATGCCCAGCTCTGGTGCGCGGATGAAGAAATAGCCGATCAATAAATAGGCGACTGCGACGAGGAAACCGGATAATACCGGCCAGAAATTATGACTGCGGTTGCTGAATAGCCCGACAATAAGCGCAATGCCCGAGCAGATTAATAATGCACCCACTACTGTGCTTAAAATGTCGCCAGAGACGAACGGAAAACTGATACACAGCAACCCGACGATAAACAGCAGCACGGCAATAAACTGGATTGCTCTGCGATGTTTTTTAAGCATCTCCAGATCAAACTTCAAAATTGTTGCCTTATCTATATATAACATAGAACCACCCTATAAAATTAAGAAGAAAATCCCCTGCTATCAATCTATGCCAAAAACGCGTGTAAGAATGCAGTCGATTTAATAAAAATTTCCTAATTACAGTATCTGATGCGTCTGTAACTCATTGTATTGAAATAAAAATATCTGATTTTGATATTTTCCATCAACATGACATATACAGAAAACCAGGTTATAACCTCAGTGTCGAAATTGATTCGTGACGGCTCTTTCACTTTATAGTTGAGGATATTACGATGAAAAAAGTATTAGGCGTTATTCTTGGTGGTCTGCTTCTTCTGCCAGTAGTGAGCAATGCAGCGGATGCACAAAAAGCAGCTGATAACAAAAAACCGGTCAACTCCTGGACCTGTGAAGATTTCCTGGCTGTGGACGAATCCTTCCAGCCAACTGCAGTTGGTTTTGCTGAAGCACTGAACAACAAAGATAAACCAGAAGATGCGGTTTTAGATGTTCAGGGTATTGCAACCGTAACCCCAGCTATCGTTCAGGCTTGTACTCAGGATAAAAAAGCCAGCTTTAAAGATAAAGTTAAAGGCGAATGGGACAAAATTAAGAAAGATATGTAATTCCGGGAATGCGTTACATCGTATTTCCTTGCATATTGAACAGGCCGGAATATCTTCTTTAAAAGCAGCTATTCCTCCTGTTTGTATATAATCTCTATATTGAATGGGTTACAAAATGAACATTTCATCTCTCCGTAAAGCGTTTATTTTTATGGGCGCTGTAGCGGCTTTGTCACTGGTGAACGCACAATCTGCGCTGGCAGCCAATGAATCCGCTAAAGATATGACCTGCCAGGAATTTATTGATCTGAATCCAAAAGCAATGACACCAGTTGCGTGGTGGATGCTGCATGAAGAAACAGTATATAAAGGTGGCGATACCGTTACTTTAAATGAAACCGATCTCACTCAAATTCCTAAAGTGATCGAATACTGCAAGAAAAACCCGCAGAAAAATTTGTATACCTTCAAAAATCAAGCATCTAATGACTTGCCGAATTAATAAGGTACAAGTAAAAAGGAGTAGCAAGTTGAGCCATCTTGCTGCTCCTTTTTGCATTTTTATATGACAGCAGAATTTATTATACGACTTATACTTGCGGTAATTGCCTGTGGCGCTATTGGCATGGAAAGGCAAATGCGCGGCAAAGGAGCAGGGTTACGCACACATGTATTAATTGGCATGGGAAGCGCCCTGTTTATGATTGTTTCGAAATATGGTTTTGCTGACGTGCTGTCTTTAGGTCACGTCGGACTGGATCCCAGCCGTATTGCTGCTCAGGTTGTGACGGGCGTCGGGTTTATCGGTGCAGGTAACATTCTCGTTCGTAACCAAAATATTGTAGGTCTGACGACGGCAGCGGATATCTGGGTGACCGCCGCCATTGGTATGGTTATTGGCAGCGGTATGTACGAACTGGGTATTTATGGTTCAGTGATGACCTTGCTGGTGCTGGAAGTCTTCCATCAATTAACCTTCCGCCTGATGAACAAAAATTACCATTTACAGCTGACATTAGTGAACGGTAATACGGTATCAATGCTCGACTGGTTTAAGCAGCAAAAAATAAAAACGGATTTAGTTTCGTTGCAGGAAAATGAAGATCATGAAGTGGTCGCCATTGATATCCAGCTTCATGCCACGACGTCGATAGAAGATCTGTTGCGATTATTAAAAGGTATGGCAGGGGTGAAAGGCGTTTCAATTAGCTAATCTGTATAGTTATTTATTCGCAGGAGTACCAGTGCGGTACTCCTGTTGGTTTTAATGATCGAGGACGATCAGTGGTGAATGGTTGGCAGGATCTTTAAGTACGGTAATATCCGCGCCGTAGAGCATTGTCAGCGCCTGCTGTGTCAATACGTCCTGCGGCTTACCATTTGCGATAACCTTTCCTTTTTGCATTAATACAACACGGTCTGCATAACGCGCGGCAAGATTTAGATCGTGCAATACGCAGCAAACATTGAACTGCCGTTCGTGAACTAACTGGCGTAATAAACGAAACAAGTGCTGCTGATGGTGAATATCCAGCGCCGAAGTTGGTTCATCAAGAAATAACCATTTCGGTGAGGGAGTAGGTTCCCAGAGTTGCACTAGCAGGCGCGCTAATTGCACGCGCTGTTGTTCACCACCGGATAATTGCCGATAGTCGCGGTTTGCTAACGCCTGACAGTCACATAACGCCATTATTTGTGCTGTTTCATTATCCTGATTACCAGTACGATGCGGATGCCGCCCCATCTGGATAACTTCTTGTACGCTGAATGGAAACGCCATGTGGCTATTTTGACGCATCACGGCCCGGTGTTTCGCCAGTTCAGTAATCGACCATTCATTTAATGGCTTATTAAACAACCGACATTCGCCGCTATCAGGTTGAAGATAGCCGGTTAGCTGGCGAAGCAGCGTAGATTTTCCCGCACCATTAGGCCCGAGGATGGCAACAATTTCCCCACCGGGAAAAGTCAGCGAGACATTATCAGTCAGACGCCGCCCCTGAAGGCTATAAACCAGATTCTGGGCGCTGATCATGTGATCCTCCGGTTGCGCAGAATCAACCACATAAAATAAGGGCCACCAAGCAGGCTGGTTAATAATCCCACGGGCATTTCTGCTGGCTGTACCAGCGTGCGGGCAAGCGTGTCTGCCATCAGCAATAAACAGGCTCCGGCGAGGGCGGAACAAGGGATTAGCCAGCGGTGATTTGCCCCGGTAGTCATGCGAATCAGATGCGGGATCACCAGGCCAATAAAGCCGATAATGCCGCTTACCGATACGGCAGCACCAACGAGCAGTGAGCTCACTAACAGTAATTGCTGGCGTTTACGCTTCACGTTCACGCCGAGGTAGTGGGCTTCTTCATCACCGAGCTGCAGTAAATTCAGCGTTCCGGCGAGACAAGTTGTTGCGATAATGGCCGGTAGGATGAATGAACTGGCAACCAATAACGTCGGCCATTGCGCCTGTCCAAGATTGCCCATCATCCACAATGTGAGTTGTCGTAGCTGCTGCTCATCGCCGATATAGCTCAGGATGCCGATCGCTGCGCCGCACAGGGCATTGATGGCGATACCGGCGAGTAATAATTGCATCATGCTGCCATCGCGATGGCGCTGCGTGATGAGAAAAATGATGGTGCAGACCACTAAACTTCCGGCAATGGCAAACACCATTTGCTCATAAAGCACCAGCACCACTGGGAAGGAGAAGGGCAGCACAATAGCAACGCCAACCATTAATGCAGAACCGCTACTGACGCCAAGTAATCCAGGGTCAGCCATTGGGTTGCGAAAAAGCCCTTGCATAATTACCCCTGCGGTTGCCAACGCTGCACCTACCAGCACCGCCAGCAAAACCCTTGGTAGACGAATATTGAGCCAGATATCGCGGTATTCCTCATCAAAAAGGGCATCAAAACTGATCTTTAACGCTCCCTGACTGGCACCAAACAGCACCAGAGCTAGCAATAATAGTGATAGCCCCATAAAGACCCTGGCGGAAGAGAGTGAATCCTTGAGCACGCAAAACTCCGTTACGACATTACGGCGCGGACACGCCGCGCCGGGGGATCACGCCGGTTTCAGGTCCGGTTCAATCAGACTGTAGACCTGCTGGTTAAGTGCTGGCGCATTTGCCAGTTCATGGATATGTGCGGCGACATCAGCACGGTTAACAAAACCATGACACTCCTGATTTTGTATCCGTTGTGCTTTGCCCGTTGCCGCACCATCAAGCAGACCGCCGGGGCGGAGAATGGCATAATCAAGCTGGCTGGTTTGCAACCAGCTTTCCGCCAGCGTTTTTTCCCGTACCGCCTGACCAAACGCAGCCTTTGCCCGCTCTGATAAAAACGGCCAGCTATCGCCGCATCCCAAAGAGGTCACCAGAATCATGCGACTGATGCCAGCCTTCTCGGCCTCATCAATCACTGTTCTGTGCGCCAGATAATCCTGAGCTCCGCCCATTGTTGAGATGATAAGCGCATCCGGGCCAGCTGCGCGGCAAGCAGCCGCGACTACGCTGGCATCACAGGCGTCGCCTGTAAAAACCTGTACGCCTTGTTGCGCCAGTTTCGTGGCGGCATCGGCATGACGAATGACAGCAACGACCGGACGTTGTTCCGCCAGCGCCAGTTCAAGCGTTCTGGCACCCACACCTTTTCCGCCTGCGCCAAAGAGTAGCCACGGTGTCATCAGGCGTGTTCCTTTAACGATGCTGCCAGAGCATGGAAGGCGCTGACTTGTTCGCTCAGGAGCTGACGATGATCATCCCTACCGAGGAAGATTTTCAGCATTGCGCTGCCTTCCTTATTGAAAAAGAGAATAGAGGCGGTGTCCATGCCCATAAATTTACGTTCGATCAAGGCAATATGCGTGCAGTTTTCTGCTTTGATATGCCCGGACATGCCGTGCTTTCCGCGTAGGTTGAAATAGCCGTGGCGATGGAAACCCGAAGGCAGTTCGCCGCTAAATTCGAGTATTACATCGGTAGTATGTACTAACGTGGTGACGTTGCCCCATTCGCAGACGGTATCCCAGACAGTATCGAATTTATCACCTGACACAACAGTCGGAGAGGGCAGATTTTTCACTACCTCCAGCAGCGTGGTGTTGTATTGTTCGGCGATCGCCTCCAGCGTACCGTCTGGCTCCGTTTTCAAAAATTCCTGTAACGAGACATGGCTCATAAATCACTCCTGTTATGGTTTTTCAAGCGCAATTGCTGGCGCATTAAGTACCTGAATCAGTTCATTAAGAGACTGCAAAATGTTGCTTGCCCAGAAACGACCTTCATTGGTCAACCGCAGACACGTTGACGCATCGCGGCTTAAGCCTTTTTGGTGCCACTGGGCCAGTAACGGCGCGAGTTTTTCGGCATGTGGCGTAAGTTCGTCCAGCGGTACACGCGCCGTTTCAATGCCCGACTGCAAGGTATGACGCCACTGCGCGTTACGTTCGGCGTTACGCATGATCATCATCAGCGGTTTTTTGCCTGCTGCGACGGATTCATGCCAGGTCTGAAGATTGCGTTCGTTCATCCAGGAGTACCCATTAATCGAACCGCCGGCTCCGGAACCAAAGGCCAGACAATCGGCACCTTGTTTAATCAGCAGGTTATAGAGATTGCGTTCGCGTGTGGTACGGCCCCAGTGGCTGTTACTGATGCAGCGCCAACCGGCATCGTCCATAAAATCACACCCTTGCAGGTAAAGATCGCGACGTTCTGCCGGAGAGGGCACGGTAGTACGCCCATTTTCCACGGCTTTGCCCAGCGGTGTATTGGGCAGGACATTGAGCGCATAGAGATCGACGCCGTCGAGACCGATATCGCGGGCAATAGCCAGATCTTCTCCCCAGGTTTGCGCATCCTGACCCGGCAGACCAAACAGCAGGTCACAGACCACCGCGGCATGGTCGCGTTTGACCAGGCTTTCCATAAACGCAATAGCGGTTGGGCCATCCGAGGTGCGGGCCATTTTCTTGCGGATTTTGCTGTTAAACGACTGAATACCAATTGAGAAGCGGTTTGCTCCAGCATCAAGGCAAGCATCGATTCGCTCAGCGTCAAAATTCAGTACCCGGCCTTCGATAGTGATTTCACAATCAGGGGCCAGTGGCAGCTTTTCTCGTAATGTGGTGATGATTCTGGCCAAATCGTGTGCCGAAAGCGCGGAAGGCGTACCGCCACCGAAATAGACCGCGTGGATGGGGGCCGACTGATGCAATACGCTGTCTGCTTCCCGTTCTATTTCACGAATCAGGGCGTCGGTATAATGAGCACACGCATCTTCATTAAAACGGTTCTGATAAAAACCACAAAACGTGCAGTGTGTCGCACAAAAAGGAATGTGTAGGTAAACCAGTCGCTTACGTGGTGATACCGTTTGATTGATCATCTCTTGCCAGGTCTGTGCCAGTTGCTCTTTGGCAACCGGAATGGCCCCACGAAACGGCATCATGGCGCGCCTGTCTTTAAAGGGCTGATCACCGTCTAAAGCAAAATGTGGCGTGAGATCCAGGGTGTTATTTGTGTTCATTCGTCTGATTTAAATCCATTTATTGCGGCCAAAGCTGCTGGTGTAAAGACTCAACGACATCAGCAATACGCGGACCCATTCCCAGAATCAGGTTTTGATCAACGGTGATAATGCGCTGGTTTTTCCATGCGGCAGTGTGGGTAATTCCGGCAATAGAACGTAGCCGATTAATATCGCCATCGACCATTTGTGAGGTGACGACAATCACTTCAGGGTTAGCCGCAATCAGCGATTCCGCGCTGTAGCTTTTGTACTGCTGGTGGGTAGCGACGTTTTCTGCTCCGGCAAGCGAAAGAATGGCGTCCGCGACGCTGCCTTTACCGGCAACCTGTGGCGCACTTCCGCCTGCGGAGAGAATAAACATGGCTTTAACCGGGGCTTTTTTGGCCGCCACGTTTTGCTGTACTCGCTCCAGGCGTTGGTTGATCTGTGTCACCAGCGCCTCGCCTTGTTCAGGAACCTGTAACGTTTTTGCCAGTTGGCGAATGTTGGCGTACATCTGCTCAAGGGTGGCTGGTACACGCGGCAGAGTGACGACGTTGACTTTTTGCGCCCGCAGTTGGTCGAGCACAATTTGCGGTCCTGCATCCTGCCAGGTAATTACGCTATCCGGGCGAAGTGACAAAATGCCTTCGCTGCTGAGTTGTTTCCAGTAACCAATATGCGGCAGTTTGGCGGTTTCTGGTGGATAGGATGTCGTTTCATCGACACCAACCACGCGTTTGCCAGCGCCCATCGCGTAGATTAGCTCCGTCAGCGATCCTCCTGCGACCACGATACGTTCGGCAGCCGTTACGCTAAAAGTCCAGCTAAGAGCCAGTAATGCCGTAAACAATTTTTTTCGTTTTACCATGGTCTTCGCGGCAGAGACCACGGCTGAAATACATAACGTTAGTGGGGAAAAAAGAAACGGCCTGGTGATGATCCTTGGCATAATGTGAGAACTCTTATCAAATTGAGAATAATCATGATTATCATTTGAGTTATATATGAAATACAACCGTCGATTCAATACGCACGGCGTTACAAGCGTATTTATTTTTGATTTTTATCAAGATGCTTCGTCAGCTAATGTTCTTGTTACCGATTAAATTTCAGCGCGGGAAAAAGCTGAGAACCCGGAGATATCGCGGCTTGCAGAGCAAAGAGAAGAGAAAATTATCACTGTTAACGACAACGTTTTGTGATGAGGTTGTGGGGGGATAGCCATAAACACAGGATGGTTTTCTGGATGCTGGATAGATTTCATAACCCCCTGTTTATTGTGTTAATGGCGGTTAAAAAAAGCTTGATCATAAAAAATTGATCGATAATAATTCTCATTATCACGTTTGAGTTTAACAAAATATGACATCATGGATAACAAAATCATATCTTTTGTAAGGGAAAACGCACAGCACTCTTCACTTCAGACGTGGCGTACTACTTTGCCTGACAAAGAGGGCGTGCTTTTGCTGAATTATCAGAAATATTCGGCAATTTTACGGGATATATACGCTAATAGCTTCCCGTGGTGATATCTAATCATTTGAATTGTAAATAAATTTATTTTTCGCCAGCCACCCCGGTATTAACCCAGGCAGCCAGCATTTTTTATTTTCCTCATGGAGAATCGCTATGTCACGTCCGCAATTTACCTCGTTGCGTTTGAGTTTGTTGGCTTTGGCTGTTTCTGCCACCTTGCCAACGTTTGCTTTTGCTACTGAAACCATGACCGTTACGGCAACGGGGAATGCACGTAGTTCCTTCGAAGCGCCTATGATGGTCAGCGTTATCGACACTTCCGCTCCTGAAAATCAAACTGCTACTTCAGCCACTGATTTGCTGCGTCATGTTCCTGGAATTACTCTTGATGGTACCGGACGAACCAACGGTCAGGATGTAAATATGCGTGGCTATGATCATCGCGGCGTGCTGGTTCTTGTCGATGGTGTTCGCCAGGGAACGGATACCGGACACCTGAATGGCACTTTTCTCGATCCGGCGCTGATCAAGCGTGTTGAGATTGTTCGCGGACCTTCAGCATTACTGTATGGCAGTGGCGCGCTGGGTGGAGTGATCTCCTACGATACGGTCGATGCAAAAGATTTATTGCAGGAAGGACAAAGCAGTGGTTTTCGTGTCTTTGGTACTGGCGGCACGGGGGACCATAGCCTGGGATTAGGCGCGAGCGCGTTTGGGCGAACTGAAAATCTGGATGGTATTGTGGCCTGGTCCAGTCGCGATCGGGGTGATTTACGCCAGAGCAATGGTGAAACCGCGCCGAATGACGAATCCATTAATAACATGCTGGCGAAAGGGACCTGGCAAATTGATTCAGCCCAGTCTCTGAGCGGTTTAGTGCGTTACTACAACAACGACGCGCGTGAACCAAAAAATCCGCAGACCGTTGAAGCTTCTGATAGCAGCAACCCGATGGTCGATCGTTCAACAATTCAACGCGATGCGCAGCTTTCTTATAAACTCGCCCCGCAGGGTAACGACTGGTTAAATGCAGATGCAAAAATTTACTGGTCGGAAGTCCGTATTAATGCGCAAAACACGGGGAGTTCCGGCGAGTATCGTGAACAGATAACAAAAGGAGCAAGGCTGGAGAACCGTTCCACTCTATTTGCCGACAGTTTCGCTTCTCACTTACTGACATATGGCGGTGAGTATTATCGTCAGGAACAACATCCGGGTGGCGCGACGACGGGCTTCCCGCAAGCAAAAATCGATTTTAGCTCTGGCTGGCTACAAGATGAGATCACCTTACGCGATCTGCCGATTACCCTGCTTGGCGGAACCCGCTATGACAGTTATCGCGGTAGCAGCGACGGCTACAAAGATGTTGATGCCGACAAATGGTCATCTCGTGCGGGGATGACTATCAACCCGACCAACTGGCTGATGTTATTTGGCTCATATGCTCAGGCATTCCGCGCCCCGACGATGGGCGAAATGTATAACGATTCTAAACACTTCTCGATTGGTCGCTTCTATACCAACTATTGGGTGCCAAACCCGAACTTACGTCCGGAAACTAACGAAACTCAGGAGTACGGTTTTGGGCTGCGTTTTGATGACCTGATGTTGTCCAATGATGCTCTGGAATTTAAAGCCAGCTACTTTGATACCAAAGCGAAAGATTATATCTCCACGACCGTCGATTTCGCGGCGGCGACAACTATGTCGTATAACGTCCCGAACGCCAAAATCTGGGGCTGGGATGTGATGACGAAATATACCACTGATCTGTTTAGCCTTGATGTGGCCTATAACCGTACCCGCGGCAAAGACACCGATACCGGGGAATATATCTCCAGCATTAACCCGGATACCGTTACCAGTACCCTGAATATTCCGATCGCTCACAGTGGCTTCTCTGTTGGTTGGGTCGGTACGTTTGCCGATCGCTCAACACATATCAGCAGCAGCTACAGCAAACAACCTGGCTATGGTGTGAATGATTTCTACGTCAGTTATCAAGGACAACAGGCGCTCAAAGGCATGACCACTACTCTGGTATTGGGCAACGCCTTCGATAAAGAGTACTGGTCGCCGCAAGGCATCCCACAGGATGGTCGTAACGGAAAAATTTTCGTGAGTTATCAATGGTAATCATCTGCCCCGATATTTCGGGGCATTTATCTGGAAGGAAGAGAGACAATGAACCACTACACACGCTGGCTTGAGTTAAAAGAACAAAATCCTGGAAAGTACGCGCGTGACATCGCAGGTTTAATGAATATCAGCGAAGCAGAACTGGCATTTGCGCGCGTCACGCACGACGCGTGGCGGATGCGCGGCGATATTCGTGAAATTCTGGCGGCGCTCGAAAGTGTTGGCGAAACCAAATGTATTTGCCGTAATGAATATGCAGTCCATGAGCAAGTTGGTGCGTTCACAAACCAGCATTTGAACGGACATGCCGGATTGATCCTCAATCCGCGCGCGCTGGATTTACGTCTGTTTCTCAATCAATGGGCCAGTGTTTTCCACATCAAAGAAAACACGGCTCGTGGCGAACGCCAGAGTATTCAGTTCTTTGATCATCAGGGCGATGCATTACTAAAAGTTTATGCCACCGACAATACCGATATGGCGGCATGGAGTGAGCTTCTGGCACGGTTTATCACCGATGAGAATACGCCGCTTGAGTTAAAAGCCGTTGATGCGCCAGTTGTTCAAACGCGAGCCGATGCCAGTGTGGTCGAGCAAGAGTGGCGGGCGATGACCGACGTTCATCAGTTTTTTACGTTGCTCAAGCGCCACAACCTGACGCGCCAACAGGCGTTCAATCTGGTGGCAGACGATTTGGCCTGCAAAGTATCCAACAGTGCGTTGGCGCAAATTCTTGAATCTGCACAGCAGGATGGCAATGAAATCATGGTGTTTGTTGGCAACCGTGGCTGCGTACAGATTTTCACCGGTGTGGTAGAAAAAGTGGTGCCAATGAAAGGTTGGCTGAATATTTTCAACCCGACGTTTACCCTTCATCTATTAGAAGAGAGCATTGCTGAAGCCTGGGTTACCCGTAAACCGACCAGCGATGGCCACGTAACCAGCCTGGAATTGTTTGCCCATGATGGTACGCAGATAGCGCAACTTTATGGTCAACGTACAGAAGGTGAACAGGAGCAAGCGCAATGGCGTAAGCAAATTGCTTCGTTGATACCGGAAGGCGTTACTGCATAACGTATAATTAACGGGAGGTCTGGCTGTTGCTGGGCCTCTTTATATTGTTCAATCGTTCACACCAGATAATTAATATGCTGATGGCGTACCAGCTCATTGATCCGCTTAAGATTGAGGATCATCATGATATTGTGTTTATGGCAGTAGAACGTTTTTAGCGATATTTTCAGTTTCTCCAGAATATCTTCCGTTGTCATTTGATTCGCAATACAGCTCAGAACCTGATACTGCTTGCGCGAGAGGGACACATCCGCTTCAGGCACAGAGCAGTAACTGCCATTGATGAGTGCGACAAAGTCGATGATGGCGATAGTTCGCGGAACAAAGGTCACCGGTACTTTCCCCAGGCAGCGTTTAATATTAAAGGGGGAGAAAATAATTACATGGACAGGTTTTAATCGTTCAATTTGAGTGAGAAAATTAGAATGAAATACATTATTCATTAATGTATCAATAATGACGAAGGCATTCTGATGCAACATTACGTCGATCTCTTCTTCGTTCTGTATATGAACGACATTACCTTTACTCAGAATGTTTTTCATCGCGGTGAAAAACATCGTATCCCTGGTAATTATAAGAAACATAACCGACTCCTGGTACGGACATTAACTTTATAATCAGTTTGCCAAAGGTAATTAACAGGACAGGGCTTATAATAATAGTTAGCTTACTGTGTATTAATTTGATGTAATGCATGATGCAGATGCTGAGAAAGCATCTGCATCTTTCGGTGGTGTTATTTGACCAGCTCAGGTGTTACCTGACTCACCGCATTGGTGTAGTAAGGAGCCCCCCAGCCCGGTTCCGGCCAGAATGCACCATAGCCGTAATCCCACAGGTTATAGGTGGTATTAACCACTTCTCTCAAATGCCACACCTGGATGCCCTGCATATTCACTTCCAGGAAGTTATACGGGACTTTATTGATAAAGCCAGGTTGTTCACCCTGAATGGTACCGAGGATGGTAACAAAGTGATTACGATAGTTCACTGGATCAAGGAAGCCGCTTTGTCTGGCGAGCAGTCGGCCCTGATAGTTGGCTTCAATATCAGGCTTCGCATAGCTATCCAACGGTAATACAGCGATTTCTAACAACGTATCCGTTTTGCCATTGATAACGTTGATAACCTTCCCGCCAAAGCGCGCTTGTTGACCAACATATAACCCCGGCTGGTTATGAACAGCAACAAAACTTTTTTGAATATCAGGTTGGTTATTGCCTTTGATATTTTGCGGAATTGAACTACATGCGGCAAGCAAAAATGAAAGGCTGAGGATGAGTGCACCTTTTGTCATGTTCATGTTACTATCCTTATCAACAAATATTAAAACCATAATAGATATTTCTTTATAGTTTTCATCTGATTCTGAGGCGATATGCCTGATAGTAACGTAAACCTGTCTGATGTTTATATCTCTTCTGTTTAGTTGAGCTCAGTTAATTTTTGGGCGTGGCATGAGTATCCATTGTTCCATAATCTATATTCAGAGGTTTTTAATCTTTTCGTGTCTAATGTTATTTATCTGATTAAGTATTGATTGTGTCTTTTGCGGAAGTGGTGTCGAGCTTATCGTTTCAATGTTATTAATAAGACTTACAAGTTGAGCCTCAACTTTGAGTAGTCTGCATTTGTATATGTGGTGTTCGTATGGCACGCATTAATTTGTTGGCGTTGTTGCGCTAAATCAAATTGTTCAGAGGTGTATCCATTCTCCAGAGAATGGGGAATTAATGGGGTGTTGTTCTTCCCGGTTATCACAAGGCCACTTCGGTGTGTCTGGCGTTTTAACATTATCGGTATTTGTTGTGCAGTTATAAATATCACCGTTATATGTATTTATTACACCTGGGGTAAAGTCAATTGACATAACATTCCTTATTCATCATTTGTTTTATGCTAAGATTTTTAAATTGGATAATTAGAACAGGAATGGATTTTCTTCTACATACAGTAAATATAATGCGTCATATCTTCCTGATATAATTACCTTTGACTTCTCTTTTATTTCCATCTGGTAATATTTGAGTGCAAAAAAAGGCAATAATCATATCGCAAAAGAAAACGTTAACAACTATCGAAAATGCTCGTTTTAAAAAGGTATGATGTTCTCTGATAGTGTGTGAAGTGATATTTTTGTGATGTTTTAGATATGTAATAATAAAATAGGTTAACGTATGTTGAAATTATTTATTGTGTAAACCACTGATAAATCATAATCCAGTACATCTTTAAACTGCTGCACTGTATCGCTGATAACTAAGCAGCTCACTGATACACCATGCTGGACGCGATAATTGGAATCTCACGCAGGGAGTACTGTGTAAATAGCAAAATTGCCTGATGCGCTACGACTGTCAGGCCTACAAATAACATACAATTCATCGAATTATCATAACGTTGTAGGTCGGATAAGACGCGCCAGCGTCGCATCCGACATAAATAAAGCGCATTTTTCTAACAACCTGTGGGGGGATATAGCCGCTTTATTTCAGGCGATTACCCGCCTCATCAACCACTTTCTCGCCATCTTCCTTGGTGAACGCGCCTTTTTGCGCATCTGGCAGAATTTCCAGCACGACTTCTGAAGGGCGGCACAGGCGAGTTCCCAGCGGCGTCACCACAATCGGGCGATTAATAAGAATCGGGTGCTGAAGCATAAAGTCGATTAACTGATCGTGAGTAAATTTATCTTCTGCAAGGCCCAGTTTCTCATACGGCTCGACGTTTTTACGCAGCAACGCGCGTACGGTAATCCCCATATCGGCAATGAGTTTTACCAGCTCATCGCGCGTCGGTGGTGTTTCCAGATAATAGATAATGGTCGGTTCTGTACCGCTGTTGCGGATCATCTCCAGCGTATTACGCGACGTACCGCAGGCCGGGTTGTGATAAATGGTAATGTTGCTCATATCAGTATCTCATTACGATGTGAAAGAGAGGTGTAGCGCCAGCGCCACCAGCGTTACAAACCAAAGCGGACAAGTCAAAAACACATATGGTTTAACGAATATGTAAGTGTAGAGAAAGGTGTAGGTGTGAATTAAGCGTTGGGCATTCATTTGAAAGGAGGTCTGAATCAGGACGTAAAAAAACCGACTTCGCGTCGGTTTTTTTACTGTTCAGCCCTGAGTTGGTGGCTCTGGCTGGAGTGAGATAGCCCACATCTAACAATGAGACATGCGCCGTGACAGGCAGTGGATGAGTAAGCGGATGCATTCTCACTCCATCGCATGGAGAAAACGGGTGATTGATAAAGCAATCATCGTTCTTGGGGCGTTAATTGCGCTGCTGGAACTGATCCGCTTTCTGCTTCAGCTTCTGAACTGATAGCGGAAACGTAGCTAAGGGCTAAGAGCACACTACTCTTAGCCCTTTAACATTTAACGCATTGTCACGAACTCTTCTGCCGCTGTCGGGTGAATGGCAACCGTGTTGTCGAAGTCTTTTTTGGTTGCACCCATCTTCAGCGCCACCGCGAAGCCCTGCAACATTTCGTCCATACCAAAACCAATGCCGTGAATACCGACAATCTTCTCTTCCGGTCCAACGCATACCAGTTTCATGCGGCACGGCTGGCGGTGAGTGGTGACGGCGGTATACATCGCGGTGAAAGAGGATTTATACACTTTCACCTGATCGTCGCCGTACTGCTCGCGCGCCTGCGGCTCCGTTAAACCAACAGTACCAATCGGCGGATGGCTGAAGACCACGGTCGGAATGTTGCTGTAATCCAGATGCTCATCCGGCTTGTTATTAAACAGGCGTTCAGAGAGACGGCGACCTGCTGCAACAGCCACCGGTGTCAGTTCCACTGCACCCGTGTTATCGCCCACCGCGTAAATACCTTCAACGTTGGTGTTTTGATATTTATCGACGACGATATAACCTTTTTCGTTAGTTTTAACGCCAGCGGCTTCCAGGTTGATGTTGTCATTGGCAGGCTCGCGACCAATCGCCCAAATCAGGCAATCCACCGTTTCACTGCGACCATCTTCCAGCTCCAGCGTCAGGCTACCATCGGCATTTTTCACTACCGCTTTCGGGATGGCGTTGGTGTGCAACTGCGGGCCTTCGGCGTTCATCACTTCAACCAGCGTTTCAGAGATCATCGGGTCGAAGCTGCGCAGCGGCGCATGTTTACGCACAAACAGATGCGTCTTCGCACCGAGGCCGTTAATCACGCCCGCCAGTTCAACGGCGATGTAACCCGCGCCAACAACCGCTACACGCTCTGGCAAAGCCGGAAGGGCGAAGAAGCCATCAGAATCAATACCGTATTCCACGCCTGGAATATCCGGGTGGCTCGGACGACCACCGGTGGCGATCAGAATATGATCGGCCGTGATGGTTTCGCCGTTGACTTCAATGGTTTTGGCATCAACGAAGCGGGCAAAGCCTTTGATTACATCAACGTTATTTTTACCGAGCACGTTCTCATAGGAAGTATGAATACGGTCGATATAGGCGGTACGGCTGGCGATCAACGTTTCCCAGTTGAATTTATTGATAGTGGTATCAAAACCATAATCCGGGCCGTACATATGGATCGCTTCACGGATTTGCGCCGCGTGCCACATCACTTTTTTCGGCACACAGCCAACATTTACGCAGGTGCCGCCCAGCTCTTTGGCTTCAATCAGTGCGCATTTCTGGCCGTACATAGCCGCGCGGTTGATGGAGGCGATACCGCCGCTGCCGCCGCCGATGGCGATGTAATCATAGTGTTTAGTCATGACATATTGTCCTTATCGTTGATTACCGCGATTGTAGCGCGAGACGTAATAGGTGCCAGCAATGGCTGCAATTACTCTGGCACGATCCAGCTTACGGTGGCGTGCCCGGTGCCTGCCGGAACCAGTTTGCTGTGCAGCCACGGCAGCACGTTATTCATCTGCTGTTCCAGCTTCCACGGCGGGTTAATCACAATCATGCCAGAAGCGGTCATGCCACGGCGATCGCTGTCTGGCAGCACCGCCAGTTCAATTTGCAGAATTTTGCGAATGCCGGTCGCTTCCAGGTCGTGGATCATGCGCTTAATTTGCTGGCGCAGCACCACTGGATACCACAATGCGTAAGTGCCAGTGGCGAAACGTTTGTAACCTTCTGCTATCCCGCTGACCACCGCCTGATAGTCGGTTTTCATTTCATACGGCGGGTCGATAAGGATTAAACCACGGCGGGAAACCGGCGGCAGCTTGGCCTTAAGCTGCTGGAAACCGTCGGCTTTTTCGACGCGCGCACGGCTGTCTTTCTGAAATTCAGAACGCAGCAACGGGTAATCGCTCGGGTGCAGTTCGGTCAGTTGCAGGCTGTCCTGTTCACGCAGTAGCTGGCGCGCAATCAACGGCGAACCGGGGTAATAACGCAACTGCCCGCTACGGTTGAAGTGTTTTACCACATTGATGTACGCCTCCAGCTCCGCAGGCAAATCGTCCTGCTGCCAGATACGGGCGATGCCTTCGAGATATTCGCCGGTACGCTCGGCATGTTCGCTGCCTAACTGATAACGCCCGGCCCCTGCGTGGGTGTCGAGATAGAGAAACGGTTTATCTTTCTCTTTCAGCGACTCAATGATCAGGCTCTGAACGGTATGTTTAAGGACGTCGGCGTGGTTGCCAGCGTGAAAGCTGTGGCGATAACTGAGCATGGGTAAAGGTGTTCCGGTAAGTAAAAATCGGCCCGTATTCGGGGCGCACAAAAGCCTATCAGGACAGTATACCGAAAAGAGGCCGCCGCCGCGAAAGCGTAACGTTTCTCATTGAAATTCACTACACTTAACCCCATGCTACAAACATTATGTAAAGCGCCTGTTGAGCGCTTCCTTAACCTCTTTAACCAGGACTGCGCTAATGACGAATCCGTTACTGACTCCCTTTGAATTGCCTCCGTTTTCTAAAATTCTCCCGGAACATGTCGTTCCAGCCGTGACTAAGGCGCTGAACGACTGCCGCGAAAATGTGGAGCGCGTAGTAGCGCAAGGGGCACCGTACACCTGGGAAAATCTCTGCCAGCCGTTGGCGGAAGTGGACGATGTGCTGGGGCGTATCTTCTCCCCGGTCAGCCATCTGAACTCGGTGAAAAATAGCCCGGAACTGCGTGAAGCGTACGAACAAACCCTGCCGCTGCTGTCAGAATACAGCACCTGGGTAGGGCAACATGAAGGGCTGTATAAAGCATATCGCGACCTGCGCGATGGCGATCATTACGCCACGCTGAACACGGCGCAGAAAAAAGCGGTTGATAACGCACTGCGCGATTTCGAACTCTCTGGCATCGGTCTGCCGAAAGAGAAACAGCAGCGTTACGGCGAAATTGCTACCCGTCTTTCTGAACTGGGCAATCAGTACAGCAACAACGTCCTCGATGCGACGATGGGCTGGACCAAACTCGTTACCGACGAAGCGGAGCTGGCGGGAATGCCTGAAAGCGCGCTGGCTGCGGCAAAAGCCCAGGCCGAAGCGAAAGAGCTGGAAGGTTATTTGCTGACGCTGGATATCCCAAGCTACCTGCCGGTAATGACCTACTGCGACAACCAGGCTCTGCGCGAAGAGATGTATCGCGCTTATAGCACTCGTGCTTCCGATCAAGGTCCGAACGCCGGTAAGTGGGATAACAGCAAGGTGATGGAAGAGATCCTCGCGCTGCGTCACGAACTGGCGCAACTGCTGGGCTTTGAAAACTACGCCTTCAAATCACTTGCCACTAAAATGGCAGAAAACCCGCAGCAGGTGCTGGATTTCTTAACCGATCTGGCAAAACGCGCGCGCCCGCAAGGCGAAAAAGAGCTGGCGCAACTGCGCGCCTTCGCCAAAGCCGAATTTGGCGTCGATGAGTTGCAACCGTGGGATATCGCTTACTACAGCGAAAAACAGAAACAGCACCTCTACAGCATCAGCGATGAACAACTGCGTCCGTACTTCCCGGAAAACAAAGCGGTTAACGGCCTGTTTGAAGTGGTGAAACGTATTTACGGCATCACCGCTAAAGAGCGTAAAGATGTTGATGTCTGGCATCCGGATGTACGTTTCTTCGAGCTGTATGACGAGAACGACGAACTGCGCGGCAGCTTCTACCTCGACCTGTATGCCCGTGAAAACAAACGCGGCGGGGCGTGGATGGATGACTGCGTAGGCCAGATGCGTAAAGCCGACGGTTCGCTGCAAAAACCGGTCGCGTATCTGACCTGCAACTTCAACCGCCCGGTAAATGGTAAACCGGCGCTGTTTACCCATGACGAAGTGATCACCCTGTTCCACGAGTTCGGTCACGGCCTGCACCATATGCTGACCCGCATTGAAACCGCTGGTGTTTCCGGGATCAGTGGGGTGCCGTGGGATGCGGTCGAACTGCCGAGCCAGTTTATGGAAAACTGGTGCTGGGAGCCGGAGGCGCTGGCGTTTATCTCCGGTCACTATGAAACCGGCGAGCCGCTGCCGAAGGAGCTGCTGGATAAAATGCTGGCAGCGAAAAATTACCAGGCGGCGCTGTTTATTCTGCGCCAGCTGGAGTTCGGCCTGTTCGATTTCCGCCTCCATGCAGAGTTCCGTCCGGATCAGGGGGCGAAAATCCTCGAAACTCTGGCAGAAATCAAGAAACTGGTTGCCGTGGTACCGTCTCCGTCATGGGGCCGTTTCCCGCATGCTTTCAGCCACATTTTTGCCGGTGGTTATGCGGCAGGTTACTACAGCTACCTGTGGGCCGATGTGCTGGCGGCAGATGCCTTCTCGCGTTTTGAGGAAGAGGGCATTTTCAACCGTGAAACTGGGCAATCGTTCCTCGACAACATTCTGAGCCGTGGCGGTTCAGAAGAGCCGATGGAGCTGTTCAAACGCTTCCGTGGTCGTGAACCACAGCTGGATGCGATGCTGGAGCATTACGGCATTAAGGGCTGAACATTCAGTGAAAATCTGCTTAATTGATGAAACAGGCGCCGGAGACGGCGCCTTATCTGTTCTGGCGGCCCGCTGGGGGCTGGAACACGATGAAGACAACCTGATGGCGCTGGTGTTAACGCCGGAGCATCTGGAACTGCGCAAGCGTGATGAGCCGAAACTTGGCGGCATCTTTGTTGATTTTGTTGGCGGAGCGATGGCGCACCGACGCAAATTCGGCGGCGGACGTGGTGAAGCGGTGGCAAAAGCAGTGGGCATTAAAGGCGATTATTTGCCGGATGTGGTGGACGCCACCGCAGGATTAGGGCGCGATGCCTTTGTGCTGGCTTCGGTCGGCTGCCGCGTGCGGATGCTGGAGCGCAATCCGGTGGTTGCCGCGTTGCTCGACGATGGTCTGGCGCGTGGTTATGCGGATGCGGAAATCGGCGGCTGGTTACAGGAACGTTTGCAGTTGATTCACGCCTCCAGTCTGACGGCGCTGAGCGATATCACCCCGCGTCCGCAGGTAGTTTATCTTGACCCAATGTTCCCGCATAAGCAGAAAAGCGCGCTGGTGAAAAAAGAGATGCGCGTGTTTCAGTCGCTGGTGGGGCCGGATCTTGATGCCGATGGATTGTTGGAGCCTGCGCGGTTGCTGGCAATCAAACGCGTGGTGGTGAAGCGTCCGGACTATGCGCCGCCGCTGGCGAATGTCGCCACGCCAAACGCGGTAGTCACTAAAGGGCATCGCTTTGATATTTATGCCGGAACGCCGGTGTAAAAGTAAAGCGGGGTAGCGATAACGCTACCCCGCTTTCTGCAAGAATAATTAATGGCTTTCCGGCGTCGCAATCATGCGTTTCAGCCACGGCACCATCAATAGCATCACTACTGCAACGCCCAGCGTAACCAGGCCAATCTTACCAAACACGTTGGTATAGACGGGCAACGTCTCAAGTGGATCGGTAATGTTGTCTGGTACTGCGGTAAATGTTGCCACATAGCCGCCCAGCAAGAACGCGGCAGCCTGCGTCAGGAACCACATCCCGAGAATAAAGCCCATCAAATGCTGCGGCACCAGGGCAGCAATCATCGCCAGGCCAAGGGCGCTAATAAACAGTTCACCTAAGCTCTGGAATAAGTACACCAGCACGATAAACCATGGCGATGTCAGCCCCTGGGCATCCGCAAACCACATTCCAGCCGCTGCAGCCGTCAAAAAGCCCAGTGAGCACATAAACATGCCGAGAGTAAACTTCATCGGCATCGAGAGATCTTTGCCTTTGTTACCCAGATGCGTGTAAATGCCTGCCAGTATTGGGCTGGCGAGTACCACCCAGAACGGGTTAAGCGCCTGGAAGCTGACCGGGTTGATGGAAAAGCCGAGAATTTCATGATGCACGTTGTTGATGGCAAAGAAGTTCAGCGACGTTGGCATCTGGGCGTAGAGAATGTAAAACACCACCGCTTCGAGCATCAGGACAAAGGCGACAAACATTTTATTGCGCCCGGTTTTATCCAGCTTGAATGCCTGACGAAAGAAGATGATGGTGACGACGATGGAGAGAACAATCAGAACCAGATTGGCGACTTCTACGTTGTGCATCAGCCAGGCGCAGACGAAGATCATCACCACGCTGCCAAGTAATACGTACAACAGTTTACTGAAGCTCATCGGCCGGAAGTCGGGTTCAGAACCAATGTCTTTCACCATTCCACGACAGGCGATGTAAACCAGTAATGCGATAATTAACCCTGCACCGCACAGGTTGTAGGTGACTGAATAGCCGAATTTATCAGCGATCACAGGGGCCAGCGATAACGCTATCAACGAGCCGATATTGATCGACATATAGAACAGGGTGAATGCGCCATCAAGCCGCGGATCTTTCGGCGGGTAGCACTTCGAAAGCAAGCTGGCTGGGTTAGCTTTAAACAGGCCGTTACCGACAGCGATAGTCCCCAGGGCGATGAAAATCAGGTCAGGCTTAAGTAGCGACATGCCGGTCATGAAGTAGCCAATCGCCAGCACAAGTGCTCCGAGAACAATGGTGCGTTTGGTTCCCAGCAGGTGGTCGCCAACATAGCCACCAATGGAAATGAGGCCATAGACCAGCGCAGCAAAAGCACCAAAAGTGACAAAAGCCTGCTCTTGCGAGAACCCAAGCTGTTTAACGAAGAAAACCGCCAGTACGCCCTGCACGCCGTAGTAGCCGAATCGCTCCCATAACTCGACAAAAAAGATCATGAAAAATGGGCGAGGTTGCTGCAGCATCCCCATGGGTGTTGTTGTATTCATATTTATTAACCTTCCAATACCATCCTGAAAAGTATTAACGCGTAAGGGATAACGCGCGAAAAAGTTTACATCTGTCAGAGATTCTTAATATTGATGCGGAGAATAGATTAATACACTATTACAACAGAAAATAACCAGCTGATCACACTAATGATAGAAAATATAATGGTGTTAAATGTTGTATTGGCAGGGGTTTTGATTGCGTACGCAGACCGCAGGCCAGATAAGGCGTTTACGCTGCATCAGGTAACAAGGCGCGCCAAAAAGCAAAACGCCCGCATATGCGGGCGTTCAGGAACACGTCGTGGAGGGAAGATTATTCTTCTTCGTCGCGCAGCGGAACAATCAGCATATCAACGTGAACGGTGTTGATCAGCTGACGTGCGGAAGACATCAGTTTGCTCCAGAAGTCCTGGTGGTGACCACAAACCACCAGATCCATATCGTATTTCTTGATTGCATCGACCAGTACCTGGCCCAGATCGCCGCTGCCGCTCAGGGTTTCAGTGATTGGGTAGCCTGCATTGGTTGAAAGCTCGGTCAGTGCATGATGTGTCTCTTCAGAGATGCGTTTCTGCATATCACCCAGATTCACATCGATAAGCCCGGTGTATAGGTCAGAGTAGTTTACATCTACGTGGATCAGAGAAACTTTCGCATTGTAGGGGCGAGCCATAGAGACTGCTTTCTCTACCAGAACTTTGCTTTCCGGGGAGAGGTCGACCGCGATGAGAATGTGTTTATAAGCCATAGTGTTACTCCTTCCATAAAGTTGTCGATGACTGGCCAGCTAGCGTTTCTTGTGCCGTTACGTCACCCGCGTCCTGCGAACTACGTGCGCGGGGCTAACCCAGCCGTAAAGATTCAGTGTTAAGACCATCCTTACCTTATAGCGACCCGGATGATCCGTCAATCCGCCTTGCTTACTCGTTAGATAAACAAATTTTCGACATGAATATATTGATAGTGGTTAACCTTCTGGAAAAAAAACAACCTGATCTCCTACACTATCTATAGAGCCGCTCGGATGTTGGTCACCACAAAAGCGGTTTCTCCAGGACCTGGTGTTAACTGATTGGCAGCGTATCGGGAGCGGTAGCCCCGGGGTGGAACTCCGCGGGCAGGTCGCCGGGGAGGAGGTATGATAAGCACCGTCGCATTATTTTGGGCTTTATGTGTCGTTTGCATTGTTAACATGGCGCGCTATTTCTCATCACTACGCGCGTTGTTAGTGGTACTGCGTAACTGCGATCCATTGCTCTATCAATATGTTGATGGAGGGGGCTTTTTTACCTCACATGGCCAACCCAACAAACAGGTGCGTCTCGTTTGGTATATCTATGCCCAACGTTATCGCGATCATCACGATGATGAGTTTATTCGCCGCTGTGAGCGGGTGCGTCGGCAGTTTATTCTGACCAGCGCATTGTGTGGTCTGGTGGTGGTCAGCCTGATTGCATTGATGATTTGGCATTAAGCACTTCAGCAATAATGACGCATAAAAAAAGCGGGCCAGTAAACTGACCCGCTCGTTTTGGTGCGTACGATTACAGGAACTGCAAGGAGAGCCAGTACAGCCCGCCGGAAAGCAGTACCGCAGCCGGAAGGGTAAATACCCAGGCCATCAGAATACTGGTTACGGTTTTACGCTGTAAGCCGCCGCCATCTACCACCATCGTCCCCGCGACAGAAGAGGAGAGTACGTGAGTAGTGGAAACCGGCATCCCGGTATAACTTGCCAGGCCGATAGACACTGCCGCCGTCATCTGGGCAGACATCCCCTGAGCGTAGGTCATGCCTTTCTTACCGATTTTCTCACCGATAGTCGTTGCCACACGACGCCAGCCAATCATCGTACCGATACCTAACGCCAGCGCGACCGCCATGATGATCCACACCGGCGCATACTCGATGGTGCTAAGCATGTCGGACTTCAGTTTCTTCAACAGGCGCTGATCGTCAGCACTCACGCCAGGCATCTTCACCACTTTATCGATAGTGTCAGAAACGCACAGCATAATGCGGCGCATCTGGCTACGTTGATCAAGCGACAGCTTGTCGTAGCTTTCCACATCGGTAGTCAACATGCCTTTCAGGCGGTTGAGCGCGTTAATGGTATTCGACGGATGGCAATGGAACTCCGCGGGTTGCGTTGCGCCAGCTTCCGGAGCCGGTACTAACTGATCAGCACCGGTCGCTTGTTTCAGCAGCGCAGGATGCTGCTCAAAGTAAGCTTCGACGTTGTTGATGGCATCACGGGTACGGGTGATTTCGTAGCCAGTGGCATTCATGTTCACCACGAAGCCTGCTGGTGCGACACCAATCAATACCAACATAACCAGACCAATGCCTTTCTGACCATCGTTCGCGCCGTGCGAAAACGCCACGCCGATAGCGGAAAGGATCAGCGCAATACGCGTCCAGAACGGCGGCTTTTTCTTGCCGTCTTTCTTTTCACGCTCCGCTGGGGTCAGGTGGATACGGGCGCGTTTCTTGGTGCCGCTCCAGTAGCGACGCAGCAAGAAAATCAGACCGCCAGCAAACACCAGGCCGACAATAGGGGAAACGATCAGAGAACCGAAAATACTTAATACTTTCGGGATATTGAGTGCATCCACCACTGACGTCCCGGTCATCAACGCATTGGTTAAACCAATCCCGATGATCGCGCCAATCAGCGTATGAGAGCTGGATGCAGGTAAACCAAAGTACCAGGTACCCAGGTTCCAGATAATCGCCGCCAGCAACATAGAGAACACCATGGCAAGGCCATGAGACGATCCCATATTAAGCAGCAGATCCGTCGGCAGCATATGCACAATGGCATAGGCAACACTCAGACCACCCAGCAAAACACCCAAAAAGTTGAACACCGCCGCCATAACCACGGCGAGCTGAGAACGCATCGCGCGGGTATAGATAACGGTTGCCACGGCGTTGGCTGTGTCATGGAAACCATTGATGGCTTCGTAGAACAGCACAAAAGCCAGTGCAAGCAATAATAACAGCCCGGTATGCAAATCCAGGCCAGCAAACAAATGTAGCATAGGACGTTACGCCATTTTGAGGACATGAACGCGGCGCATTATCAGTGACTTTCGCGGCGCGGGCAAAGTGAAATATAGACTTTTTTTGATTTGCCTCCTGTATGGATTCCACTCAAAAAATAATTATCTTATATAATTCAGGCAAATACTTCCTTTTAGTAATATTGATGCTGGTGCGACCACTGAGGAATCTTTACAATTCACGCCCGTTTTTTCTTAGAGGAGCGCAACGTGGAAAGGTTTGATGCCATTATTATAGGCGCTGGTGCGGCAGGTATGTTCTGTTCTGCGCTGGCAGGTCAGGCAGGACGCCGGGTTCTGCTGATCGATAATGGTAAAAAACCAGGGCGCAAAATCCTCATGTCTGGCGGTGGGCGCTGCAACTTTACCAACCTTTATGTCGAACCGGGCGCTTATCTGAGCCAGAATCCGCATTTTTGTAAGTCTGCACTCGCGCGTTTTACCCAGTGGGATTTCATTGATCTGGTCAATAAACACGGCATCGCCTGGCACGAGAAAACGTTAGGGCAGCTCTTCTGCGATGACTCCGCGCAGCAGATTGTCGACATGCTGGTGGATGAGTGCGAGAAGGGCAATGTGGCCTTCAGATTGCGTAGCGAAGTGCTGAGCGTGGCGAAGGATGATACAGGCTTCACGCTTGAACTGAACGGCATGACTGTCGGTTGCGAAAAGCTGGTCATTGCGACCGGTGGACTGTCAATGCCGGGGCTGGGCGCATCGCCGTTTGGTTATAAGATTGCCGAACAATTCGGCCTCAACGTGCTGCCGACCCGTGCGGGTCTGGTGCCATTCACTCTGCATAAACCGTTGCTTGAAGAGTTACAGGTGCTGGCGGGCGTGGCGGTGCCTTCCGTGATTACCGCTGAAAACGGTACCGTTTTCCGTGAGAACTTACTCTTCACCCACCGCGGCTTATCTGGACCGGCGGTGTTGCAGATTTCCAGCTACTGGCAACCGGGTGAATTTGTCAGCATCAATCTGCTACCGGATGTGGACCTCGAAACCTTCCTGAATGAGCAGCGTAATGCACATCCGAATCAAAGCCTGAAAAACACGCTGGCGGTTCATCTGCCGAAGCGGTTGGTTGAACGGTTACAACAACTCGGGCAAATCCCGGATCTCTCGCTAAAACAGCTCAACGTGCGTGACCAACAGACACTGATTAGCACATTGACTGACTGGCGCGTACAACCCAACGGCACTGAAGGCTATCGCACTGCCGAAGTGACGCTCGGCGGCGTGGACACCAACGAACTCTCTTCACGGACGATGGAAGCGCGCAAAGTGCCTGGGCTGTACTTCATCGGCGAAGTGATGGACGTCACCGGCTGGCTGGGGGGCTATAACTTCCAGTGGGCGTGGTCGAGTGCATGGGCTTGTGCGCAGGATTTGGTGGCAGAATAAGAAGCAAAATGTGCTCTCGATACCAGAGGGATTAACCTGAATAAAACCAGATAAGGCGTCCAACGCCTTATCTGAAGCCTTTTTTATTATTTTTTCGCTGAACCCGCTTCTAATATAGAAACGATGGAAAACAGTGTAAAACAAACTGCACCTAAGCCAACCAGAACTCGCGAAGGAATAAAGTAAGCCATATCGGTTTGCGCAATTTCAGCCAGGAACGCAGCAAGGAACAGACAAAACAGACAGGTAAATACCGGAATCATGGGTATTCTGTTGGCTAACGAACAGGTGCGTCGCCATACCAGCGCTAACAACCACACTTTGGAGAAAATACTGTAGCAGATCATCCCCAGGCAAATGAGAATAATGCCGGGGGCCAGGCGGGCGCTTGCATCTGAACTGATTAATACGTAGATACCAAAAATAATGGTAAGTGAGCCAAGCAAAATAACCCAATAGCACCACAGCCAATGTTCTTTCACTGAGAACGTATTCCGCGTTTGATGGACAATAGTGGCGACAAGGCCAATAAGACAAGCGCAAATTGCCGTTAACCCCATTAGTACGTGACCTGCAACATAATGTGGTGTGATATCTGCACTACGTAACAGTATGACTGACCAAATGAAACCAAAGAGAGTAAGCAGAACGGGAACGGCAATTAAGCAATTACCGATTGTTGAAGAATAGGCCTGCAATGGCGTACCGTCACTCTTACTGCCCGAGGCGTTTTTGGGGATCAACAGAAAATGTCCGGAAGATGCCGCTACGGTTGATACACAAGCGGCAATCATGCCAACGCCGAAAATAACATGACCGGCGACAAATTCATCTGCCATCACATTATTGCTTGCCAACAGTGACCATCCCCAAATCATAGTTGTAGCAGAACCGGCATAACCAATAACGGGAAATAACCTGTTGTAGAATTTATTCATGCCGTGAGTTAACTGAGATATAATAATAAATGCGGTAGTGAACAATGCCAGACATATCGCAGAAAGAGAAATCAGAACATGCCCTGCAACGAAATATTCACTTTGCCCTGAACCGGTTAATACAAACTCACCTAATGCGATGCATATTATACCCATCAGTAAAGGAATTAATTTAAACAACCATCCGATATATATATTCATTTTAAACCCCATATATATTTTCTGCTACACTTCGAAAAACATATGATTCGTCTTTTCAGTTAGTTAAATATGTCTATAAGATGCCATCAATTAAAAAAAGTAACTTCACTATAATCGGATTTAGCGTTATGGGGATCAACTTTTAGCGGTGAGTTAATGCTATTAAATAAATATTTATCCTAAGATAAACTCTGAATTAATATCTTTATCTTATTTTGTTGTTTTAAATGAGTCTTTTAGGGAATATTTTATTAAACCCACGAGCCTTTATCATCTATCATCTTTTCAGAATAAATTATTTTATATTCGGTATTTATTCGCACATCAGGCGATAATAACGCTATGTGATAGTCATCAGGTTTCCCTGTTACGGAAACCTGTGCAACAGAATCTGTGAACCTGTACAGAATATTTTTGGAAAAAACACCAGCGAACGGAAGAACATCGCGATGTATCACAAGTTGATGGCAATCAAATAGACAACATGAATATAACTGTTAGTATTTAATTGATTTCACTTATGAGTATGCGTGTTTCATTTACGGCCAGGAATGCTGATGATGACAACATTACTACCCGTTTTCACTAAGCCTTCCCCATTGGCGCTCAATGCTCTGTGCGCTGGTCGTATTTGCCATTTCCTTCTTATCCCGGATGGAAGAATCCGCTGAACATCGTTCGGTGGCAGTTGTAACACGCGTCGATTGCTTACAGGGATTATGGCGGATCGATTATGGATAAGAGTAAGCGCCATCTGGCGTGGTGGGGTGTCGGGGCACTGGCGGTGGCTGCCGTCGTGGCGTGGTTGCTGTTGCGCCCGGCGGGTGTGCCGGAAGGCTTTGCTGTCAGCAATGGGCGCATTGAAGCGACGGAAGTGGATATCGCCAGCAAAATTGCCGGGCGTATCGACACCATTCTGGTGAAAGAAGGCCAGTTTGTTCGAGAAGGTGAAGTGCTGGCGAAGATGGATACTCGCGTGTTGCAGGAACAGCGACTGGAAGCCATCGCGCAAATCAAAGAAGCACAAAGTGCCGTTGCCGCCGCGCAGGCTTTGCTGGAGCAACGCCAAAGCGAAACTCGTGCCGCACAGTCGCTGGTTAATCAACGCCAGGCAGAACTGGACTCCGTAGCAAAACGTCATACGCGTTCCCGCTCACTGGCACAACGGGGGGCAATTTCTGCGCAACAGTTGGATGACGACCGCGCCGCCGCTGAGAGCGCCCGAGCTGCGCTGGAATCGGCAAAAGCTCAGGTTTCTGCTTCTAAAGCCGCTATAGAGGCGGCACGCACCAATATCATTCAGGCGCAAACTCGCGTCGAAGCGGCACAAGCCACTGAACGGCGCATTGCCGCAGATATCGATGACAGCGAACTGAAAGCCCCGCGTGACGGACGCGTGCAGTATCGGGTTGCCGAGCCAGGCGAAGTGCTGGCGGCAGGCGGTCGGGTGCTGAATATGGTCGATCTCAGCGACGTCTATATGACCTTCTTTCTGCCAACCGAACAGGCGGGCACGCTGAAACTGGGCGGTGAAGCACGTTTGATTCTTGATGCTGCACCAGATCTGCGTATTCCCGCGACCATCAGTTTTGTCGCCAGCGTCGCCCAGTTCACGCCAAAAACTGTCGAAACCAGCGATGAGCGGCTGAAATTGATGTTCCGTGTCAAAGCGCGTATCCCACCGGAATTACTCCAGCAGCATCTGGAATATGTCAAAACCGGATTGCCGGGCGTAGCGTGGGTGCGGGTGAATGAAGAACTTCCGTGGCCTGACGACCTGGTGGTGAGGTTGCCGCAATGACGCATCTGGAACTGGTTCCCGTCCCGCCTGTCGCGCAACTGGCGGGCGTGAGCCAGCATTATGGAAAAACCGTTGCGCTGAACAATATCACACTCGATATTCCGGCCCGTTGCATGGTCGGGCTGATTGGACCGGATGGTGTCGGTAAATCGAGCTTGTTGTCGTTGATTTCCGGTGCCCGCGTCATTGAGCAGGGCGGCGTGATGGTGCTGGGCGGCGATATGCGCGACCCGAAGCATCGCCGCGACGTCTGCCCGCGCATTGCCTGGATGCCGCAGGGGCTGGGCAAAAATCTCTACCACACCTTGTCGGTGTATGAAAACGTCGATTTTTTCGCCCGCCTGTTCGGTCACGACAAAGCGGAGCGGGAAGTGCGTATTAATGAGCTGCTGACCAGCACCGGATTAGCACCGTTTCGCGATCGTCCGGCAGGGAAACTCTCCGGCGGGATGAAGCAAAAACTTGGGCTGTGCTGTGCGTTAATCCACGACCCGGAATTGTTGATTCTTGATGAACCAACAACGGGGGTTGACCCGCTTTCCCGCGCCCAGTTCTGGGATCTGATCGACAGCATTCGCCAGCGGCAGAGCAATATGAGCGTGCTGGTTGCTACCGCCTATATGGAAGAGGCGGAACGCTTCGACTGGCTGGTAGCGATGAATGCCGGAGAAGTGCTGGCAACCGGTAGCGCCGAAGAACTGCGGCAGCAAACGCAAAGCGCCACGCTGGAAGAAGCATTTATAAATCTGTTACCGCAAGCACAACGGCAGGCGCATCAGGCGGTAGTGATCCCACCGTATCAACCGGAAAACGCAGAGATTGCCATCGAAGCGCGCGATCTGACCATGCGTTTTGGTTCCTTTGTCGCCGTTGATCACGTCAATTTTCGCATTCCACGCGGGGAGATTTTTGGTTTCCTCGGTTCGAACGGCTGCGGTAAATCCACCACCATGAAAATGCTCACCGGACTGCTGCCCGCCAGCGAAGGTGAGGCGTGGCTGTTCGGGCAACCGGTTGATCCAAAAGATATCGATACTCGTCGCCGGGTGGGCTATATGTCGCAGGCGTTTTCGCTCTATAACGAACTCACCGTGCGGCAAAACCTGGAGTTACATGCTCGTCTGTTTCATATCCCGGAAGCGGAAATTCCCGCGCGAGTGGCTGAAATGAGCGAGCGTTTTAAGCTCAACGACGTCGAAGATGTATTGCCGGAGTCATTGCCGCTCGGCATTCGCCAGCGGCTATCGCTGGCGGTGGCGGTGATTCATCGCCCGGAGATGTTAATCCTTGATGAACCGACTTCTGGCGTCGATCCGGTGGCGAGGGATATGTTCTGGCAGTTGATGGTGGATCTCTCGCGCCAGGACAAAGTGACTATCTTCATCTCCACCCACTTTATGAACGAAGCGGAACGTTGTGACCGTATCTCACTGATGCACGCCGGAAAAGTGCTCGCCAGCGGTACACCGCCGGAACTGGTTGAGAAACGCGGAGCCGCCAGTCTGGAAGAGGCATTTATCGCTTATTTGCAGGAAGCGGCAGGGCAGAGCAACGAAGCTGAAGCGCCGCCGGTGGTACACGACACCACCCACGCGCCACGTCAGGGATTCAGCCTGCGCCGTCTGTTTAGCTACAGCCGCCGCGAAGCGCTGGAACTGCGACGCGATCCGGTACGTTCGACGCTGGCGCTGATGGGAACGGTGATCCTGATGCTGATAATGGGTTACGGCATCAGTATGGATGTGGAAAACCTGCGCTTTGCGGTGCTTGACCGCGATCAAACCGTCAGTAGCCAGGCGTGGACGCTCAATCTCTCCGGTTCCCGTTACTTTATCGAACAGCCACCGCTCACCAGTTATGACGAGCTTGATCGTCGGATGCGTGCGGGCGATATTACGGTGGCAATTGAGATCCCTCCCAATTTCGGGCGCGATATCGCGCGTGGTACGCCCGTGGAACTCGGTGTCTGGATCGACGGTGCGATGCCGAGCCGCGCCGAAACGGTAAAAGGCTACGTGCAGGCCATGCACCAGAGCTGGCTACAGGATGTGGCGAGCCGACAGTCCACACCCGCCAGCCAAAGCGGGCTGATGAATATTGAGACGCGCTATCGCTATAACCCGGACGTAAAAAGCCTGCCGGCGATTGTTCCGGCGGTGATCCCGCTTCTGCTGATGATGATCCCGTCAATGCTAAGCGCCCTTAGCGTGGTGCGGGAAAAAGAGCTAGGGTCGATTATCAACCTTTACGTGACTCCCACCACCCGTAGCGAATTTTTACTTGGCAAACAGCTGCCATACATTGCGCTGGGGATGCTGAACTTTTTCCTTCTCTGCGCCCTGTCGGTGTTTGTGTTTGGCGTACCGCATAAAGGCAGTTTCCTGACTCTCACCCTGGCGGCGCTGCTGTATATCATCATCGCCACCGGAATGGGGCTGCTGATCTCCACCTTTATGAAAAGCCAGATTGCCGCCATTTTCGGTACGGCGATTATCACGTTGATCCCGGCGACACAGTTTTCCGGGATGATCGATCCGGTAGCTTCGCTGGAAGGTCCAGGACGTTGGATCGGCGAGGTTTACCCGACCAGTCATTTTCTGACTATCGCCCGCGGGACGTTCTCGAAAGCGCTGGATCTGACTGATTTGTGGCAACTTTTTATCCCGTTGCTGATAGCCATACCGCTGGTGATGGGCTTAAGCATCCTGCTGCTGAAAAAACAGGAGGGATGATGCGCCATTTACGCAATATTTTTAATCTGGGTATCAAAGAGTTGCGCAGTCTGCTCGGTGATAAAGCGATGCTGACGCTGATTGTCTTCTCGTTTACGGTGTCGGTGTATTCGTCAGCGACCGTTACGCCAGGATCGTTGAACCTCGCGCCGATCGCCATTGCCGATATGGATCAATCGCAGTTATCGAACCGGATCGTTAACAGCTTCTATCGCCCGTGGTTTTTGCCACCGGAGATGATCACCGCCGATGAGATGGATGCCGGGCTGGACGCCGGACGTTATACCTTCGCGATAAATATTCCGCCTAATTTTCAGCGTGATGTCCTCGCCGGACGCCAGCCGGATATTCAGGTGAACGTTGATGCCACGCGCATGAGCCAGGCATTTACCGGCAATGGGTATATCCAGAATATTATCAACGGTGAAGTGAACAGCTTTGTCGCGCGCTACCGTGATAACAGCGAACCGTTGGTATCGCTGGAAACACGGATGCGCTTTAACCCGAACCTTGATCCCGCGTGGTTCGGTGGGGTGATGGCGATCATCAACAACATTACCATGCTGGCGATTGTATTGACCGGATCGGCGCTGATCCGCGAGCGTGAACACGGCACGGTGGAACACTTACTGGTGATGCCGATAACGCCGTTTGAGATCATGATGGCAAAGGTCTGGTCGATGGGGCTGGTGGTGCTGGTGGTGTCGGGATTATCGCTGGTGCTGATGGTGAAAGGCGTGCTGGGCGTACCGATAGAAGGCTCGATCCCGCTGTTTATGCTGGGCGTGGCGCTCAGTCTGTTTGCCACCACGTCAATCGGTATTTTTATGGGGACGATAGCGCGTTCAATGCCGCAACTGGGGCTGCTGGTGATTCTGGTGCTGCTGCCGCTGCAAATGCTTTCCGGTGGTTCCACGCCGCGCGAAAGTATGCCGCAGATGGTGCAGGACATTATGCTGACCATGCCGACGACACACTTTGTTAGCCTCGCGCAGGCCATCCTCTACCGTGGTGCCGGATTCGAAATCGTCTGGCCGCAGTTCCTGACACTGATGGCAATTGGCGGCGCGTTTTTCACCATCGCACTGCTGCGATTCAGGAAGACGATTGGGACAATGGCGTGATTACGGGGTTAATCTTCCTTCGGCAGGCACTGCAAATGCCCGTGCCGCACGCCGCGCTGGGCGATGACGTCATCGGCAAAATGCTGCACGTCGCCCATGTCACCTTTCAACACGGCGATTTCCAGACAGTCGTCGTGATTAATGTGCACATGCAGAGTAGCAACCGAGAGATCGTGGTGATGATGCTGGGTGGAGACAATACGGCTGGCTAAGTCGCGTTTTTCGTGTTCATACACATACGACAGCACCGCGAAACCTTGTGTGCCGTGTTGTTGAGTGGCTTCCTGCGCCAGGGCGCTACGCAGAATATCGCGGATCGCCTCGGAACGGTTGTTATAACCACGACGCTGGCTCAGGCTGTCCAGCGTCTCCAGTAAATCGTCATCAAGCGTGATGGTGACTCGTTGCATTTGCGTTAAACCTTTTCTGTGGTGCGACGGCGCACGGGGAATGCGGGTAATACCGCGTTTTGTAGCACACGTCCGGCGTCAGAGGAAAAGGTTAATTTATCTCCCACCACCTGGGTTTCGACGATTTGTCCGTTGTCCATCACCATCACCCGCTGACAGAAGCGTTCCACCAGGCGTAAGTCGTGGGTGATGAACAGGCAGGCGGTGCCAAACTGTTGTTGCAGCTTTTTCAGCAGGCGAATGACGCCCGCCTGTAACACGAGATCAAGGTTCGAAACCGCTTCATCCAGAATCAGCAGTTTCGGTTCGACCGCCAGCGCGCGAGCCAGGCAGACGCGCTGGAGCTGGCCGCCGCTTAACTGCGGTGGGCGTTTGTCGAGCACGCTGTCGTCGAGATCGACCGCCTTCAGCATTTCACTGGCGCGCGCCAGTTGTTCGGCTTTTTTCAGCGATAGCAGGTGGCGCATCGGTTCACGCAGGATCTCGCGCACGGTTTTGCGCGGATTCACGGCGCTGATGGAGTCCTGAAACACCATTTGAATATCACGGCGGAACGCTTTACGTTGCGCGCGATTGAGCTTCGCCAACGGTTCGCCGCGCCAGCTAATATTTCCCTGTGAGGGCGACTCTAACCCTACCAGCAGCCGCGCGAGGGTACTTTTTCCGCAGCCGCTGCGCCCCAGCAGGGCGACGGTTTCACCGCTTTTCAGGGCCAGGGAAACGTTATTCAGCACCGCCTGGTGTTGATGTTTGCCGCTAAATCCACCGTGCGCGTAGTGATGGGAAAGGTCGGAGACGTTAAGTAAAGTCATGATGCCAGCTCCATACCGTAGAGGGCGAGATGAGCGGAAACCAGGCTGCGCGTTACCGCATGTTTGGGGGCGTTAAACAGCGTTTCTACATCGCCCTGTTCAACAATCTTACCGTGAGACATTACCGCCACATCGTCTGCCAGACGCGCTACCACGCCCATATCATGGGTAACCAGCAGCATTCCCGGTGCTTGTTTTTGCATAATGCTTTCCAGCAGATCGAGGATGCGCGCCTGTGCTACCACGTCGAGATCGGTGGTCGGTTCATCGGCGATGATAAACGGTGATTCGCACAGCACCGCCATCGCAATCATCATGCGCTGCAACATGCCGCCGCTCATCTCGAACGGGTAGAGCTTCAGCACGCGCGCGGCGTTTTCCAGCCCCACCGCTTCTATGGCAGCGGTAAGCGTAGCGTCATCGGCGGGTTTCCCCAGCGCCAGGCAGGTTTCACGCGCGTGGGTGTGCATGGTGTGCAGCGGATTAAAGGCACTGCGCGGGTTCTGCATGATGGTGGCAATTTTGATTCCGCGCAGGGCGCAGGGAGAAACCGGTTTTCCATCGGCCAAAATTTCCCCCGCCGTCTGGCGAACGCCAGCAGGCAGAATGCCCAGCGTCGCGGCGCAGGTCAGCGACTTCCCGCTGCCACTACCGCCGACTAACGCCAGCACACGCCCACGTTGCAGGGTTAACGATACGCCGTGCACCAGCGGCTGCGCGGCCTGTAGCGCGATATTACGGAGTTCAATCTGTTGTGGCATTAGTGTGCGTGCTCCGTCACCAGATGAGGGTCCAGATGATCGCGCAGTGCGTCACCCACCAGGTTAAAGGCCATCACGCTGATAAACAGCGCCAGCCCCGGCCAGAACATTTGCACCGGCTGGGTCCAGATATACTGACGCGCGTCGTTAATCATCACGCCCCATTCGGCGGTCGGCGCGGTCACGCCGAGACCGAGGAAGGACATCCCCGCGACGTGTAGCATCATATGACCGATATCCAGCGTCGCCAGCACCAGCAGCGAGGGGATCACCGCACCTGCCAGATGATCAATAAACACCCGCACATGGCCCGCGCCAGAAAGCCGTGATGCCAGCACAAACTCGCGCTGGCGCAGTGAAATCACCAGGCTACGCACCATGCGTGCATACCACGCCCAGTGCGACAGGGCGATGGCTATAATCACATTGGTCAACCCGGTGCCGAGCACGCCGACCATAAAGAACGACAGAATCGAGGTTGGGAAGGTCATAAACATATCAGCGACGCGCATGGTGGCCTGATCAACGCGCCCGCCAATCAGCCCGGCGCTGCCGCCAATAATCAGCCCTAATGTCAGCACCAACAGCAGGCAGGCCATTACCGAGCCGAGCGACACGCGGGTCGCTGCCATCAGCCGCGAGAAAATATCGCGCCCTAAATGATCGGTGCCCAGCCAGTGCTGCGCATCCGGCGAGAGCAGGCGCGACGGCAAATCAATAGCCTGAGGGTCATACGGCAGCCACCACTGGCTGGTGAGCGCAATCAGCGCCAGCAGGGCGATAATGATCAGCGCCAGGCGAACCGACCAGCGGGAGGAGAGGAAAAAGTTCACGCGTGCGCTCCTTCATGACGACGAATACGCGGGTCCAGCGCGGCGTTGAGCAAATCGACAATCAAATTACAGACCACAAAAACCACCACCATCATCAGCGTAAAGCATTGGATCACCGGATAGTCACGGTTAAAAATCGCCGACACCGCATAGCGCCCGACGCCCGGCCAGGCAAAGATGTTTTCGATAATCATCGTCCCGCCAATCAGTTCGCCAATGTGCATCCCCACGGCAGTGATCATCGGCAGCGAGGCATTGCGCAGAATATGGCGGCGTTCGGTCTGTTTGTCGCTCAGACCACGCAGTCGTGCCCAGGTGACGTGACGCTGACCGGCGACGTCCAGCATACTGGCGCGCAGCAAACGCGCGTTAATCGCCAGCGACATAAAGGCGATGGATACCGCAGGCAAAATGATGTGCTGCCAGCCGCCGTAACCCATCGCGGGTAGCCATTGCAGATACACCGAAAACGCCATCACCAGTAAAAACGCCAGCCAGAAGTTAGGCATCGACACGCCGAGAAACGCGATGAAACGGACGGCGAAATCCGGCAGACGATCGCGATGGCGCGCCGCCCAGATACCGAGCGGTACGGAGGTGAGCAGAATTAATACCAGCGCCGCACCTGCAAGTTCCAGCGTGGCGGGCAGGAAATTCAGCATATCGTCCAGCACCGGGCGTTGGCTGGCGAATGAGATACCAAAGTCAAGATGCAGCGCCTTCCACAACCAGGTGCCATACTGGACGTACAGCGGCTGATCCAGCCCCAGCATAGTTCGAGTAGAGGCCAGCATCTCCGGCGTCGGCGGCAGGTTAGACAGACGGAGATAATCGAGCGCCGGGTCACCGGTGCCGAGGCGCAGCATCAAAAAAATGATCACCGAGGCGGCGAGCACCATCGGGATCAGCAGCAGAAAGCGGCGTAATACATAACGCAACATTAAGGTTTCACCGGTTTAATCTGTTCGAACGGGATTTCGGTGGCGATCGGCGCGTAGGGGATGTTACCCAGTTCCGGTTTTGAAACCACCATCATTGAGATGTAACTGATAGGCAGATAAACCGCCTCGTCATGCAGACGGGTCAGAATGTCGCGATACAGCGCCTGACGTTGCGTTTCGTCATGGGTCGCCAGCACTTCGCCGATCTCTTTATCAATCAGCGGCTTGTCGGCTAAACCTTGCTGTGCCTGGAAGTCAGCGTGCGACGGTACGCGCATTGAACTCAGGAAGGCGTGTGGATCGTATGGCGCGCCCCAGGTGCGGTGGAAAATCATGCCAAAACGACCGTCGCGCTGACGAGCATAGATACTGCTCTCTTCTTCGCCAATCAGCGAGACATCTGCGCCAATCTGGCGCATATCAGCCTGAATGATTTCCGCCATCGATTTGCTTAACGCATCGGTGCCGATGAACGACAGTTCAATGCGCAGCGGCTGACCATTTTTCTCGCGGATGTCTTTGCCTGCAGGCAGCGTCCAACCGGCTTTTTCCAGCAACGCTTTCGCTTTCTGCGGATCGTACTGGCGCGGTTTCAGGCCGAGGTTGGCGTAGGGCACAGAAGGGGCAAACAGGGTGTCGGCGACCTGCTGGGTACCATACAACGCGTTATCAATCAGCGATTTTTTGTTCACCGCGTAATTAAGAGCTTCACGTACTGCCAGCTCGTTGGTGGGGGCTTTGGCGGTATTGAGCGCCAGCATCACGGTTTCGATCGGCTGTGACAGTTGAGTGTGGTAAGCCGGGTTCTGGCTAAAGCGGGCGAAGGTATCGAGCGGTAATAACCCTTCGTTTCCGTACAGCAGGTCGATATCGCCAGTTTCAAACGCCACCGCGCGGGTAGTCGGGTCCGGGATCACGTTAAAGGTGATCTTTTTAATCGCCGGCTTTTCGCCCCAGTAGTTTTCGTTACGGACGAAGACATCGTACTGATTCAGTTTCGATTCCTGTAAAACCCACGGCCCGGTGCCAATCGGCGCTTTAATTCCGTTCATGGTTTCGTGGTTTTTAAACTGCGAGGGTGCGATAAAACGGAAAGGACGGGGCAGGGCCAGTTCTTGCAGGAAAGGATAGTAGGCGCTTTTCAGGGTGATTTGCAGCTCGTTTTTGCTGAGTGCTTTGACATCAACAATCTGGTTTGCCAGCTCCAGCCAGGCGTGACGTTGACGGTTATCGAGCACTGCACGGAAGTTTTCTGCCGCCGCCTCTGCATCAAACGGTTCGCCGTTGGAGAACTTCACGTCATCACGCAGGGTGAAGGTCCAGGTTTTACCATCTTCTGAATGAGTCCAGCTTTTTGCCAGCCACGGGATCACCGAACCGTCTGCCTGATATTTCACCAGCGGTTCATAAACCATGCTCTGGGCGAACATTTGGTTAGGCGTGTAAAGGTGCGGGTTTAGTGGCCCGACATTCACCGGCCAGGCGGTGGTGATTTCATCTGGTGCAGCGGCATGGACGATAAAAGACGCACAAGCCAGCAGCGCAAATAGAGTGCGGCGGAGTGTAGAGAACATGGTAACCCCAATGGATTAAAATAGATGGCGGAAATAAGTATGACGATTTTAAGTATTCGTCATACTGATTACCTGTTCTGGATCAATAGATGGGCAGTCGGGTGGGCGGATCAGTTAACTGAATCGATCCATTGCACACTGTCGGCGGTGAGCGTAAAGGGGGTAGGGGTGCAGATCGCCAGGCTTAAATTTTCTAGCTGACAATGGCTGACTGACAGCGAGGACTGATAGGTGCTGTCTACGCTGACGATTTGCCAGGCGCTTCCGCCACGCTGTTTAACGATGGCTTCTTTGCGCGTCCAGATGCGCCAGAACATTTCCAGTTGCTGATCAGGATGCACGGCGTCCATCTCGGCATGTTCCCCGAGGCTGAATACGGCGTTCGCCAGCCAGCGCCAGTTGGCGCGCGGGCGAATCACTTCGATATCGCAGCCGACTTCGCCTTCATCGCTCAACAGCAGGGCGATATCGTCACCGCTATGGCTTAAGTTGAACCATAGCGGCGTTTCCGGCGCGAATGCAGGTTTGCCTTGTTCGCCATAGATGATCTCCGGTAGCGGGGAAAGCGTGTGCGAAAGCAATGCACGTCCCGCCAGCCAGCGTTCGCGTCGTGGACCTTGCGGTGCTTGCTCGCGTAAACCCGGTGGCAGAGGAGCTGCGCTTAAGGTCGAAACTTTCCCCAGAACTATCCGATACATATCAGGGCCAACGTTTAATGGAAAATGAAAGTGCGTATCGTAACACTTGTCGCCTCATCCCGGTAACCGACTTTTCGGTCTGCCTGGCCCCAGTAAAATCGCCAGTTTGCTGCCGCCTTTGGTGGTTTCCATCCAGATTTTACACACGCTGGTTAATGGCACCGAAAGTAGCATCCCTACCGGGCCGAGCAGCCATCCCCAAATTAACAATGAAAGAAATACCACCATGGTGGACATCCCCAGGCGATGGCCCATCATCCGTGGTTCTAAAATATTGCCGATGACCATATGGACCACTAAAAACAATGCGCCGACCAGAATACATTCGTAAATACCATTAAACAGCAGCACCTGAATCATTGGCGGTACGGCGGAAATTACCGCACCGATATTGGGCACGTAGTTGAGCAAAAACGCCAGTACTGCCCACATCAGCGCAAACTGCACCCCCATCAGCTCCAGCCCCAGCCAGACGATTATGCCTGTCCATAAACTGAGTAGCGTCTTTAACGCCAGATAATGCGAAACGCCTTTAAGTGCGCGGTGTAGTCCGGCGATGTGAATCTGTGGATTATTCAACGCGAAACGCATTTTGTAAGGGACGTGGCGCACTTCAAACAGCATAAAAACTACGGTCATCACCAGCAAAAGCACGCTCGCCATTGCCCCGGAAAGCCCGGTCATTAGCGCCGTGGTGAAGGTAACCACTTTTTCCGAGTCCATCCGCTGTAGTATTCGCTCCGGCGACATATGCAAATTAAGAAAAGGCAACATCTCCTGCAATTTAAAAAGTTTGCGCGTCAGCTCCTTATTAAACTTCGGCAGCATAGAGATAAATTCGTTAAACGATGCCGCCAGTACGCCGACCAGCGCGGTGAGTGCGATCAGCATCACCACAACCACAATCGTAATGGCAACGGGGCGTTGTACTCCCCGACGAATAAACCAGGTGACGAGCGGGTTGAGAACGATGGCAAAAAACAGCGCCAGTAATAGCTGCACAATGATATCTGCCGCTGCGTGAATGCCCGCGAGGATCACTACCAGCGAGGCCAACTTGAGCAGAATGTGCATGCCCGTTTTATCGGGTTGAGGGGTTTCCATTGGGGCTTCCTTGTGACTTTTTGTATTAAGTGTAGCGGGAGTCACGCCAGCAATATTCTGATTCTTACTGCTGATTTTCACGTCAGCACATGGTAAAAATGAAACACTGTTGTAAAAATGTGGTGATCCTCATGCCCGAACCCGTAGCCGAACCCGCGCTAAACGGATTGCGCCTGAATTTGCGCATTGTCTCCATTGTCATGTTTAACTTCGCCAGCTACCTCACCATCGGGTTGCCGCTCGCTGTATTACCGGGCTATGTCCATGATGTGATGGGCTTTAGCGCTTTCTGGGCAGGATTGGTTATCAGCCTGCAATATTTCGCCACCTTGCTGAGCCGTCCTCATGCCGGACGTTACGCCGATTTACTGGGACCCAAAAAGATTGTCGTCTTCGGTTTATGCGGCTGCTTTTTGAGCGGTCTGGGATATCTGACGGCAGGATTAACCGCCAGTCTGCCCGTCATCAGCCTGTTATTACTGTGCCTGGGGCGCGTAATCCTTGGGATTGGACAAAGTTTTGCCGGAACGGGATCGACCCTGTGGGGTGTTGGCGTGGTTGGTTCGCTACATATCGGGCGGGTGATTTCGTGGAACGGTATTGTCACTTACGGGGCGATGGCGATGGGTGCGCCGTTAGGTGTCGTGTTTTATCACTGGGGCGGATTGCAGGCGTTAGCGTTAATCATTATGGGCGTGGCGCTGGTGGCCATTTTGTTGGCGATCCCGCGTCCGACGGTAAAAGCCAGTAAAGGCAAACCGCTGCCGTTTCGTGCGGTGCTTGGGCGCGTCTGGCTGTACGGTATGGCGCTGGCACTGGCTTCCGCCGGATTTGGCGTTATCGCCACCTTTATCACGCTGTTTTATGACGCTAAAGGTTGGGACGGTGCGGCTTTCGCGCTGACGCTGTTTAGCTGTGCGTTTGTCGGTACGCGTTTGTTATTCCCTAACGGCATTAACCGTATCGGCGGCTTAAACGTGGCGATGATTTGCTTTAGCGTTGAGATAATCGGCCTGCTACTGGTTGGCGTGGCAACTATGCCGTGGATGGCGAAAATCGGCGTCTTACTGGCGGGGGCGGGGTTTTCGCTGGTGTTCCCTGCATTGGGCGTAGTGGCGGTAAAAGCGGTTCCGCAGCAAAATCAGGGGGCGGCGCTGGCAACTTACACCGTATTTATGGATTTATCGCTTGGCGTGACCGGACCACTGGCTGGGCTGGTGATGAGTTGGGCGGGCGTTCCGGTGATTTATCTGGCGGCGGCGGGACTGGTCGCAATCGCGTTATTACTGACGTGGCGATTAAAAAAACGGCCTCCGGTGGAAATACCTGAGGCCGCCTCATCATCTTAAAACTTACTGAATAACCAGCGTATTAATGATGTTTTCTGCGGTGGTCTGTGCTTTTTGCTGATTGTCAGCTGGCAGCGTAATTTGCATGGTTAGCAGTTGATTACCCACGTTACCCAGAATAACGGAAGAGTACGCCGTCTGGCCTTTCGCGGAGATAATGCTGTCTAACTGCTGCATTTTGTGACCTTTCAGCTCAATGGCTTTATTGGTTACCACTTGCAGCTGCGGATCGCGGCTACGTTGCTGATCTTCCAGACGCTTCGCCAGCACCGCCAGATCTTCTTTCGGATCATCGCCCATGATGACGATGACTGCTTTCTGCCCGGTGGCGTCGGACCAGACATGCATGTTATTGGCCTGCGTTCCCAGCTTACCGCTCTGGTCGGTCATATCCGCTGGCAGCGAGAAACTTAACTTGCCATCAAGTAGGTTGACGGGATTCCCGGTCGCGTTACTTTCTGCGACCGAACCCTGCGCCGTAGCGTTAGTGTCTTTATCATCACAGGCCGCAAGCCCCATAACCAGCAGGCCAATTCCGACATATTTAACCAGATTGCGCATTGACTTCTTCCTTTCGATAAACGGCCATAACGGCTCATTCATCCATCTTATCACAACTCTGATAACGAACCTTTAACTCGCCTGCAAAGCGTTGATTTCGGATTTATCTGCCAGTCTTTTCAACAGCATATTGAGTAGAACGCCATACATTGGCAGGAAGAAAACGATACTGATTAACACTTTGAAACAGTAATCGACCAGCGCGATTTCCATCCAGTGTTCAGCCATAAAGGCATCCGGGCTACGCCAGAAGGCAATGAAGAAGAAGGCCAGCGTGTCGCTGACGTTACCGAACAGTGTGGACGCTGTCGGTGCCAGCCACCAGTGACGACTCTGACGCAGGCGGTTAAAAACGTGCACGTCGAGGATCTGCCCCAGCGCGTAGGCCATGAAACTGGCGGTGGCGATACGGGCGACAAACAGGTTGAAGTGGGCGAGCGCGCCGAATCCTTGCCATGACCCCATATAAAACAGCGATGAGATGACGTAGGAGATCAGCAATGCGGGGATCATTACCGCAAAGATGATGCGACGAGCCAGCGGCGCGCCAAAAATACGCACGGTCAGGTCAGTAGCGAGAAAGATAAACGGAAAGCTAAACGCGCCCCAGGTGGTATGAAAACCAAAAATGGAGACCGGAAGCTGAACCAGATAGTTACTGGAGGTGATCACCAGAAGATGAAATAACGATAACCAGAACAACGCCTTATAGCGTTGCGTTTGCGAGAAAACGTTCATATTGTACCTTTTTGATTAACCATTGGGGTGAGGGAACCCAATACGTACGACACGTCTGTTACCTTAACATAATAACGTGCTTACCCTTTTTTCGAGCCGCCGCATGATACTGCTTTACGTTGACAATGCAATGGTTAATTTTCACGCAATCGTTAACCTGGTTTGCTTACGGACTCACAGGGCGTAAACTAGCGCCGTTTTTTTAAGTGATGAGAAGAAAATGACCGATCTCTTTTCCAGCCCTGACCACACACTCGACGCGCTTGGCCTGCGCTGCCCGGAACCGGTGATGATGGTGCGCAAAACCGTGCGCAATATGCAGCCTGGCGAAACGTTGCTGATTATCGCCGACGATCCGGCCACTACCCGCGATATTCCTGGGTTTTGTACCTTTATGGAACACGAACTGGTTGCTAAAGAGACGGATGGACTGCCTTATCGTTATTTGATTCGTAAAGGCGGTTGATGGGGGAAGATGGGCTTCGATGCCGCCTTTTCCCCTCACCCTAACCCTCTCCCCAGAGGAGCGAGGGGACCGATCGCTCTCAATGTTGCTGCTTGAAACCGGTTTGTAGGCCGGATAAGGCGTTCAAGCTGCATCTGGCGATACGGTGCACAATGCCTGATGCGACGCTGTCGCGTCTTATCATGCCTACGAGTTCGATGCTCTGTGTAGGCCGGATAAGGTGTTCACGCCGCATCCGGCATTGTTGGACCGTAGACTGATAGCCTCTTTATTTCCTGCGCAATAACCGTAACGCATTCGCCGTTACCAGCACCGTCGCACCCGTATCTGCCAGCACCGCCAGCCACAGGCCGGTCATCCCTAACAGCGTGGTGACGAGGAAAACGCCTTTCAGCCCCAGCGCAATAGTGATGTTCTGGCGAATATTCGCGTGAGTGGCGCGCGCCAGTTCAATCATTTGCACCAGGCCGCGCAGGTGGTTATGCGTCAACGCCGCGTCGGCGGTTTCCAGTGCGACATCTGTGCCACTGCCCATTGCAATCCCAATAGCGGCGGCTTTCATCGCTGGCGCGTCGTTAATACCGTCGCCGACCATCGCCAGCGGCGCATGTTGATTCAGCTCGGTCACCGCTTTAACTTTATCTTCCGGCAAGAGGCCCGCTTTAAATTCCAGCCCCAGTTCCCCGGCGATTGCCGCTGCTGCGCGTGGATTATCGCCTGTAAGGATCACCCCTTTGACGCCCAGCGCGTTCAGTTCACTGATAGCAGTTGCAGCATCGGCGCGCAGGGTATCCTGCAACGCAATGACACCCAGCACGTCATCATTACGTACTACCAGCACTACCGTTTGCCCGGCGCTTTCCAGTTCATTAATCAAACCAGCAAATGCATCAGCAGGATGTTTTCCTGCAGCGCATATCAACACGCGCTCACCGTTAACCTGCGCTTCAATGCCAGACCCGACCAGCGCCCGCTGTGATTGGGCGGTGGGAATGGCGAGTTCAGCAACCTGTGCTTCGCGCACAATGGCCTGTGCCAGTGGATGCGTCGCGCCTTGCTCGACCGCCGCCGCCAGTGTCAGCAGTTCAGATTCACTAATACCCGTTGCCGGATGAATCGCGGTAACGCGCGGTTTACCGACGGTCAGCGTACCGGTTTTATCAAACGCCACCTGGGTAACACGACCCAGCTGCTCCAGCGCCGCGCCGCCTTTAATCAACGCCCCACGACGCGCTGCTGCCGCCAGCCCGGAGGTAATCGCCGCGGGCGTGGAGATAACTAAAGCACACGGGCAACCAATCAGCAGCAGCGTCAGCCCTTTATAAATCCACTCCTGCCAGCTGGCGGCAAACAGCAGCGGCGGCACCAGCGTTACCAGCAGGGCGACGGCCATAATCGCTGGCGTGTAAATACGGCTGAAACGGTCGATAAACCGCTCAATAGGTGCGCGGCGCTCTTCGGCTTCTTCAATCAGTTTCAGAATCCGGTCAATGGCGCTGGCACCCGGTTCAGACAGCACTTCCAGCGTTACCAGACGGTCTACGCTGGTGGCGCCTGCAGGAACTTTATCGCCCGTCGCGCGCTCCACAGGAATGGATTCTCCGGTCAGGGCACTTTCATCAAAACTGGCAAACGGTGAGAGCAGTTTACCGTCGGCAGGCAAACGCCCACCTGCCGCAACTTCAATCACATCGCCAGGCCGCAGGCTGTTTATTGCCACCTCTTCACGCTCACCGTTACGCAGACGCGTGGCGGTTTCTGGCTTCAGCGCCATTAACGCGCTAACGCCCTGACGCGCGCGGCTGGCGGCCCAGCCTTCCAGTCGTTCACCAATCAAAAACAGCAGCAACACCATCGCAGCTTCAGCCGTTGCGCCAATAAACAGCGCACCAATAGCGGCTACGCTCATTAAGGTTTCAATGGCGAAGTAGCTGCCAGATTTGATCAGCCGTAATGCCTGACGAGCAATTGGGTACAGCCCAACCAGCGTGGTCGCGATAAACGCCAGTTGACCAAACGGATGATTGAACTGCTCCAGCCCCCAACTGATTGCCATCATCACGATAAGCGTAATCAGCGGCAGATTCTCTTTCAGGCGTGATTCTTGTGGTTCGTCGGAGGCCTGTTCATCGCGCAGGGAATAGCCCGCTTTTTGCACCGCAGATTCAACTTGTGCCCGGATGTCATTGTCGGCATCCACCACCAGTTTTTCGGTGGCGAACAACACCTGTACCTGATTCACGCCTGCAAGCTGGCGCACGGCATTTTCCACTTTGCGCGCACAGGCGGCGCAGTCCATACCGCTGACTTTCCAGCTATAGCGGGTGCCGGAGACGTTTTCAGAGAGAGTTGGCGTGCTGGAACATGCGCCGTCGCAGCAACAGTCGTTGGTGTTCTGTACCGTAGTTAGCGGTTTGAACGCAGCAAATTGAGGGGCTTTCTTGCCGTGATTGTCAGGAGTCGACATGGCATCCTCCGGTTAAGTTTTTTCTCATTAACCGAAGGATACACTCTGGAGTCGACTCCAGAGTCAAGTTTTATCAGAGATACAGCGAGCGGACGATGAGGAAGTGACCAGCAAAGTAGCAGGCCGCGGCAATGGCGTTATCCGCACGGAAGCGTCGGCGATAGTGACTACCCAGCCAGACAAAGTTACTGATAAACAGCAACGAAGCGCCGACAAACGCAGAGAGCGCCGGAGCGGTCGGACGGAAGAACCACAGTTCACCTGCCAGCCACACCATCACCAGCGTCATGCCGATAAACGTGCAGATAGGCCAACGATACTCTTCCAGACGCGTCCAGATAATCGCCAGTAACAGCGCGCCCAGAACCAGCAGCACCAACGGCAGAGGCCAGAAGAAAGAGAGCGTCATCTGACTGGCGAAATAGATGGTGTACAGCAGGTGCGAGAGGAAAAACGCGCCGATGGCGTACATCAGACGTTGACGTGGCAACAGGGTTAGCGCATCGCCCAGCAGTGAGGCACACAGCCCCGCCAGCACCAGATAGCTAATGGCGTCGAACATCGGCGCTTGCCAGGCCAGCAACAGCAGGAGAAGAAGGGTTAACGGTTTAAACACCCAGCGTTGCCAGGTTGGCCCACGATACGATGCATCCACAGATAGCCATGCGGAAAGACAGACAGCGATAAACGACCAAAGCATCTTAGTTCCTTGAATTCGTTATTTTTTCGTAAGCGGAATGCCTACGGTCTTGTTTCCAGTTTAGTGGCGAGGGTGGACGGATGACAACACCATAACTGGCAGGGTATGCTTATTTCCGCATTTTCCGATGAGGGATAAAGATGAGTAAACCACCTCTTTTCTTTATTGTTATCATTGGCTTAATCATCGTCGCCGCATCGTTTCGTTTTATGCAACAACGACGGGAAAAAGCTGATAATGATATGGCACCGCTCCAGCAAAAGCTGGTGGTGGTGAGCAACAAGCGGGAAAAACCGATTAACGATCGCCGTTCGCGCCAGCAGGAAGTGACTCCGGCAGGCACCAGTATGCGCTATGAGGCAAGCTTCAAACCGCAAAGCGGAGGAATGGAGCAGACGTTTCGCCTCGACGCCCAGCAGTACCACGCCCTGACAGTGGGTGATAAAGGTACGCTGAGCTATAAAGGAACGCGCTTTGTCAGCTTTGTAGGCGAACAATAAGGTTATTTTTTAACTTTAAATTTCTTCTGCCAGACCAGCAGTTCAAACACGCCGAAAAGGAAAATCCGCACCTTTTCGGCGGTGGTCATCTGCGGGCCATCTTTCGGTAAAGTGGATTTCAATAGCGCCAGCTGCATACCATGCATCAGCACGGTAAAAATCAGCGCCACGTTAACGAAAATATTCAGCGGGCGTGGGAAGGGATGCACCAGGTTGAGGATTAAAAATCCCCAAACACAGAGCATTAACAAACGACCAATATTAATCAGCATCACTTTCTCCTTGTGCTTCGCGTTGATACAGTCGATAAGCCACCTGACCCGCCACTTTTTCCCGATGTAATGACCAGTTTGCCGGAACAGTGGGCAGACCGTTTTCGACTTCGCTTTCGACATAAATCAGGGCTTCGTCAGCCAGCCAGCCGTTATCTTCCAGTAAATTTATCGTCTCTTCTAACAAGCCACGGCGGAACGGTGGATCGACAAACACGATATTATGCGGTGTGCCTTTTTGCGCCAGGAATGACATCGCGTTGCTGTTCACCACGCGTGCATTGCCTGCTTTTAGTGTCGCCAGATTCTTAATTAACTGCTGAGAAACCGCACGATCCATCTCAATCAACGTGGCCCCCGCAGCGTAGCGCGATAACGCTTCCAGCCCCAGCGCGCCGCTCCCGGCGAAGCAATCCAGACATTGGGCGTCAACAATGACCGGAGCCAGCCAGTTAAACAACGTTTCGCGTACGCGGTCGGTGGTGGGGCGCAGACCTGGACTATCAGGAACCGGGAGTTTACGGCCTCGCCACTGCCCGCCAATAATGCGGATTTGGCCGCTGCCGGAATGATTCGGTTTTTTCATGATAAATTGCTCAATCCGCCAGATAACACATACTTGCAGGCGGTGATGTGAATTAAGTTAAGTGATAGACTATTTCATCATTTTTTTAGCTGCTATGTACATAGCGTTAACGCTGTGCCATGAAGCAACAGCGAGGAGTGTAGTCGCAAATGGCGAAAGAAAAAAAACGTGGCTTTTTTTCCTGGCTGGGCTTTGGTCAAAAAGAGCAGACCCCGGAAAAAGAGACAGAAGTTCAGAATGAACAACCAGTTGTAGAAGAAATCGTTCAGGCGCAAGAGCCTGTGAAGGCTTCTGAACACGCCGTTGAAGAGCAGCCGCAGGCGCATACTGAAGCCGAGGCGGAAACTTTTGCTGCCGACGTTGTGGAAGTTACTGAACAGGTTGCTGAAAGTGAAAAAGCGCAGCCTGAAGCGGAAGTCGTTGCACAGCCGGAACCGGTCGTAGAAGAAACGCCGGAGCCAGTGGCTATCGAACGTGAAGAACTGCCGTTGCCGGAAGACGTCAACGCCGAAGCGGTTTCGCCAGAAGAGTGGCAGGCCGAAGCGGAAACCGTAGAGATTGTCGAAGCGGCGGAAGAAGAAGCGGCTAAAGAAGAAATCACCGACGAAGAGCTGGAAGCACAGGCGCTGGCTTCCGAAGCGGCAGAAGAGGCGGTAATGGTGGTTTCTCCGGCAGAAGAAGAGCAGCCGGTGGAAGAAATCGCTCAGGAGCAGGAAAAACCGACCAAAGAAGGTTTCTTCGCGCGCCTGAAACGCAGCCTGTTAAAAACCAAAGAAAATCTCGGTTCCGGATTTATCAGCCTGTTCCGCGGTAAAAAAATCGACGATGATCTGTTTGAAGAGCTGGAAGAACAGCTGTTGATCGCCGATGTGGGCGTGGAAACCACACGTAAAATTATCACCAATCTGACAGAAGGCGCATCCCGCAAGCAGCTTCGTGATGCCGAGGCGCTCTATGGCCTGCTGAAAGAAGAGATGGGCGAGATTCTGGCGAAAGTCGATGAGCCGCTGAATGTTGAAGGTAAAACGCCGTTCGTGATCCTGATGGTGGGCGTCAACGGTGTGGGTAAAACCACGACGATTGGTAAGCTGGCACGTCAGTTTGAGCAGCAGGGTAAATCGGTGATGCTGGCGGCGGGCGATACTTTCCGTGCAGCAGCGGTTGAACAGCTTCAGGTCTGGGGTCAGCGCAACAATATTCCGGTGATTGCCCAGCATACCGGTGCGGATTCCGCTTCTGTTATCTTCGACGCCATTCAGGCCGCTAAAGCGCGTAATATCGACGTCCTGATTGCCGATACCGCCGGACGCCTGCAGAACAAATCGCACCTGATGGAAGAGTTGAAGAAAATCGTCCGCGTGATGAAGAAACTCGACGTTGAAGCGCCGCATGAAGTTATGCTGACTATTGATGCCAGCACCGGGCAGAATGCGGTAAGCCAGGCCAAACTGTTCCACGAAGCCGTTGGCTTAACCGGCATCACGCTAACGAAACTGGACGGCACGGCGAAAGGCGGGGTAATTTTCTCGGTGGCTGACCAGTTTGGTATCCCTATCCGCTACATTGGTGTCGGCGAACGTATTGAGGATTTGCGTCCGTTTAAGGCGGACGACTTTATAGAGGCACTTTTTGCCCGAGAGGATTAACAATGATTCGCTTTGAACATGTCAGCAAGGCTTATCTCGGTGGGAGACAGGCGCTGCAGGGCGTTACGTTCCATATGCAGCCGGGTGAGATGGCGTTTCTGATCGGTCATTCCGGCGCAGGGAAAAGTACCCTCCTGAAGCTGATCTGTGGGATTGAGCGGCCCAGCGCCGGGAAAATCTGGTTTAGCGGCCATGACATCACGCGTCTGAAAAACCGTGAAGTTCCGTTTCTGCGCCGCCAGATTGGCATGATTTTCCAGGATCACCATCTACTGATGGACCGTACTGTCTATGATAACGTGGCGATCCCGCTGATTATCGCCGGTGCCAGCGGTGATGACATTCGTCGCCGGGTGTCGGCGGCGCTGGATAAAGTCGGGCTACTGGACAAAGCGAAGAACTTCCCTATTCAGCTTTCCGGCGGTGAACAACAGCGTGTTGGCATTGCCCGCGCGGTGGTGAACAAGCCCGCGGTACTGCTGGCGGACGAACCGACTGGTAACCTGGACGACGCGCTGTCGGAAGGCATTTTACGTCTGTTTGAAGAGTTTAACCGCGTTGGAGTAACCGTATTGATGGCAACGCACGACATCAACCTGATTTCGCGACGTTCTTATCGCATGCTCACCCTGAGCGATGGTCACTTGCATGGAGGCGTGGGCCATGAATAAGCGCGATGCAATCAATCACATTCGGCAGTTTGGCGGGCGTCTGGATCGCTTCCGTAAATCGGTCGGCGGCTCTGGCGACGGCGGTCGTAACGCGCCGAAACGCGCGAAATCCTCGCCAAAACCGGTAAATCGCAAAACCAACGTTTTCAACGAACAGGTACGCTATGCCTTCCACGGCGCATTGCAGGATCTGAAAAGCAAACCGTTCGCCACGTTTTTAACGGTGATGGTTATCGCCATCTCCCTGACGCTGCCCAGCGTCTGTTATATGGTGTACAAAAACGTTAACCAGGCGGCGACGCAATATTATCCGTCACCGCAAATCACTGTTTATCTGCAAAAAACGCTGGATGATGACGCCGCTGCGGGCGTGGTGGCACAGTTGCAGGCCGAGCAAGGCGTGGAGAAAGTGAATTATCTTTCTCGTGAAGACGCACTGGGCGAGTTCCGTAACTGGTCTGGTTTTGGTGGTGCGCTGGATATGCTGGAAGAAAACCCGCTTCCGGCAGTAGCGGTGGTGATCCCGAAACTCGATTTTCAGGGGACGGAGTCACTGAATACGCTGCGTGATCGTATCACGCAGATTAACGGCATTGACGAAGTGCGGATGGATGACAGCTGGTTTGCCCGCCTGGCGGCGTTAACCGGGCTGGTCGGGCGCGTTTCGGCGATGATCGGCGTGTTGATGGTGGCAGCAGTGTTTCTCGTCATCGGCAACAGTGTGCGTCTGAGCATCTTTGCTCGCCGTGACTCTATTAACGTGCAGAAACTGATTGGTGCGACGGATGGTTTCATCCTGCGCCCGTTCCTGTACGGTGGCGCACTGCTGGGATTTTCTGGCGCATTGTTGTCATTAATTTTGTCAGAAATTCTGGTGCTGCGATTGTCATCGGCGGTTGCGGAAGTGGCACAGGTTTTCGGAACGAAGTTTGATATCAATGGTTTATCGTTCGATGAATGCCTGCTATTGCTGCTGGTATGCTCGATGATTGGCTGGGTGGCAGCGTGGCTTGCCACGGTACAACATTTACGCCACTTTACGCCTGAATAATAAAAGCGTGTTATACTCTTTCCCTGCAATGGGTTCCGTAGCAGGGAAAGAGACCCCGTTGTCTCTTCCCGGTATTTCATCTCTATGTCACATTTTGTGCGTAATTTATTCACAGCGTTGCATTGAACTTGTGGATAAAATCACGGTCTGATAAAACAGTGAATGATAACCTCGTTGCTCTTAAGCTCTGGCACAGTTGTTGCTACCACTGAAGCGCCAGAAGATATCGATTGAGAGGATTTGAATGACTGACAAAATGCAAAGTTTAGCTTTAGCCCCAGTTGGCAACCTGGATTCCTACATCCGGGCAGCTAACGCGTGGCCGATGTTGTCGGCTGACGAGGAGCGGGCGCTGGCTGAAAAGCTGCATTACCATGGCGATCTGGAAGCAGCTAAAACGCTGATCCTGTCTCACCTGCGGTTTGTTGTTCATATTGCTCGTAATTATGCGGGCTATGGCCTGCCACAGGCGGATTTGATTCAGGAAGGTAACATCGGCCTGATGAAAGCAGTGCGCCGTTTTAACCCGGAAGTGGGTGTGCGCCTGGTCTCCTTCGCCGTTCACTGGATCAAAGCAGAGATCCACGAATACGTTCTGCGTAACTGGCGTATCGTCAAAGTTGCGACCACCAAAGCGCAACGCAAACTGTTCTTCAACCTGCGTAAAACCAAGCAGCGTCTGGGCTGGTTTAACCAGGATGAAGTCGAGATGGTGGCCCGTGAACTGGGCGTAACCAGCAAAGACGTACGTGAGATGGAATCACGTATGGCGGCACAGGACATGACCTTTGACCTGTCTTCCGACGACGATTCCGACAGCCAGCCGATGGCTCCGGTGCTCTATCTGCAGGATAAATCATCTAACTTTGCCGACGGTATTGAAGATGATAACTGGGAAGAGCAGGCGGCAAACCGCCTGACCGATGCGATGCAAGGTCTGGACGAGCGTAGTCAGGATATCATCCGCGCGCGCTGGCTGGATGAAGACAACAAGTCCACGTTGCAGGAACTGGCTGACCGTTACGGTGTTTCTGCTGAGCGTGTGCGCCAGCTGGAAAAGAACGCGATGAAAAAATTGCGCGCTGCTATTGAAGCGTAATTTCCGCTATTAAGCAGAGAACCCTGGATGAGAGTCCGGGGTTTTTGTTTTTTGGGCCTCTACAATAATCAGTTTCCCCCTCCGGCAAAACGCCAATCCCCACGCAGATTGTTAATAAACTGTCAAAATAGCTATTCCAATATCATAAAAATGGGGTATGTTTTAGCAGAGTATGCTGCTAAAGCACGGGTAGCTACGTATAAAACGAAATAAAGTGCTGCACAACAACATCACAACACACGTAATAACCAGAAGAATGGGGATTCTCAGGATGAACATAAAGGGTAAAGCGTTACTGGCAGGATGTATCGCGCTGGCATTCAGCAATATGGCTCTGGCAGAAGATATTAAAGTCGCCGTCGTAGGCGCAATGTCCGGTCCGGTGGCGCAGTACGGTGACCAGGAGTTTACTGGCGCAGAGCAGGCGGTTGCGGATATCAATGCTAAAGGTGGTATCAAAGGCAACAAACTGCAAATCGTAAAATATGACGATGCCTGTGACCCGAAACAGGCGGTTGCGGTGGCGAACAAAGTCGTTAACGACGGCATTAAATACGTGATTGGTCACCTCTGCTCTTCATCAACGCAGCCAGCGTCTGACATCTACGAAGACGAAGGCATTTTAATGATCACCCCAGCGGCAACCGCACCAGAGCTGACCGCCCGTGGCTATCAGCTGATCCTGCGCACCACCGGCCTGGACTCCGACCAGGGGCCGACGGCGGCGAAATATATTCTTGAGAAAGTGAAACCGCAACGCATTGCTATCGTTCATGACAAACAGCAGTACGGCGAAGGTCTGGCGCGTGCAGTGCAGGACGGCCTGAAGAAAGGCAATGCTAACGTGGTGTTCTTTGATGGCATCACCGCCGGGGAAAAAGATTTCTCTACCCTGGTGGCGCGTCTGAAGAAAGAGAATATCGACTTCGTTTACTACGGTGGTTATCACCCGGAAATGGGGCAAATCCTGCGTCAGGCACGCGCGGCAGGGTTGAAAACTCAGTTTATGGGGCCGGAAGGTGTGGCTAACGTTTCGCTGTCTAACATTGCGGGCGAATCAGCGGAAGGGCTGCTGGTGACCAAGCCGAAGAACTACGATCAGGTTCCGGCGAACAAACCCATTGTTGATGCGATCAAAGCGAAAAAACAGGACCCAAGCGGCGCATTCGTCTGGACCACCTACGCCGCGCTGCAATCTTTGCAGGCGGGCCTGAATCAGTCTGACGATCCGGCAGAAATCGCCAAATACCTGAAAGCGAACTCCGTGGATACCGTGATGGGACCGCTGACCTGGGATGAGAAAGGCGATCTGAAAGGCTTTGAGTTCGGCGTATTTGACTGGCACGCTAACGGCACGGCGACCGATGCGAAGTAATCATTAATCGGCAACTTTGGGTTGCCGCCAAATTGCTAATATCGAGTACGTTGCTTCATGCCGGATGCGGCGTAAACGCCTTATCCGGCCTACAAGATTCAAAGAAATCAGTAAATTGCAGCACACATTGTAGGCCTGATAAGCGTAGCGCATCAGGCAATATCACTTGTGAAATCAAACTTGACGATTAACGCTTCTCCCAGCCGCCCTGTTGTGCCGTAAATCCCAGTGCCTGCATAAACGCTGTCATCACGCCGCGATCTTCCACGCCTGCATCCGCCATCCACCAGCATGAAACGCCAGGATTGTTACGCAAAACCTCTTCCAGCAGATATTGCCCCACACCGCGACGGCGGGTGACTTCCCTCACACGCAGGGAATCCAGTGCCCCCTCGGTGCCGCTTAAGGTTACCCGCACGGCCGCGAGAAGGCGCTCGTTAAAACGCGCGGCGTAGATACGGTGGTTATCGTCAACCTGTAAAGAGGAAGGGGAATACTCCGGCCAGATCTTTTGCAGGTCAATCCGGTCCTGGTCGCTAAAGTTTTCTAATCGAATGATGGTCAGCTTCATGGGGAACCCGTGTAAATCACAAAAGTGGAACCAGTGTAGCGAAATAATTTAATCGGAGGCTTTCTCTTTTTTAATTCTTTTGGCAGGTGATTAATTTTTTAACAGCAATAATTACAAAGTTAAAACATTAGAGAATGAAAAATACCCAGCATAATCCCCTGAATGGTAGTGAATTATTCCGCCCTTTGTACCGTTATTTTATGCTGACAACGGCGCTTTTTTCTGTTTATCTATCAATAAATTCAGAATATTATCTGTTCTTAATCGACTGAAAAATAGGGATTTTAATCGCTATCATCACAAAATACTGTGCTAAACCCTTAATCAGACAGGCAAAAACAGTGCAGTATAAAAAAAGAACAGTCTGATTTGTTAACACATAAGAACAAAGCAACACAACATCACGAATGGGGATTTTTGACTATGAAACGGAATGCGAAAACTATCATCGCAGGGATGATTGCACTGGCAATTTCACACACCGCTATGGCTGACGATATTAAAGTCGCCGTTGTCGGCGCGATGTCCGGCCCGATTGCCCAGTGGGGCGATATGGAATTTAACGGCGCGCGTCAGGCAATTAAAGACATTAATGCCAAAGGGGGAATTAAGGGCGATAAACTGGTTGGCGTGGAATATGACGACGCCTGCGACCCGAAACAAGCCGTTGCGGTCGCCAACAAAATCGTTAACGACGGCATTAAATATGTTATTGGTCATCTGTGTTCCTCCTCTACCCAACCTGCATCAGATATCTATGAAGACGAAGGTATTCTGATGATCTCGCCGGGAGCGACCAATCCGGAGCTGACCCAACGCGGTTATCAATACATCATGCGTACTGCCGGGCTGGACTCTTCCCAGGGGCCAACGGCGGCAAAATACATTCTTGAGACGGTGAAGCCCCAGCGCATCGCCATCATTCACGACAAACAACAGTATGGCGAAGGGCTGGCACGTTCGGTGCAGGACGGGCTGAAAGCGGCTAACGCCAACGTCGTCTTCTTCGACGGCATTACCGCTGGAGAGAAAGATTTCTCCGCGCTGATCGCCCGCCTGAAAAAAGAAAACATCGACTTCGTTTACTACGGCGGTTACTACCCGGAAATGGGGCAGATGCTGCGCCAGGCCCGTTCCGTTGGCCTGAAAACCCAGTTTATGGGGCCGGAAGGTGTCGGTAATGCGTCACTGTCGAACATTGCCGGTGATGCCGCTGAAGGCATGTTGGTCACCATGCCAAAACGCTATGACCAGGATCCGACAAACCAGGGCATCGTTGATGCGCTGAAAGCCGACAAGAAAGATCCGTCCGGGCCCTATGTCTGGATCACCTACGCGGCGGTGCAATCTCTGGCAACTGCCCTTGAACGTACCGGCAGCGATGAGCCGCTGGCGCTGGTGAAAGATTTAAAAGCTAACGGTGCAAACACCGTAATTGGGCCGCTGAACTGGGATGAAAAAGGCGATCTTAAGGGATTCGATTTTGGTGTCTTCCAGTGGCACGCCGACGGTTCATCCACGGCAGCCAAGTGATCATCCTACCGTCCGTGAAAAACGGGCGGGTTTAGAAAGGTTACCTTATGTCTGAGCAGTTTTTGTATTTCTTGCAGCAGATGTTTAACGGCGTCACGCTGGGCAGTACCTACGCGCTGATAGCCATCGGCTACACCATGGTTTACGGCATTATCGGCATGATTAACTTCGCCCACGGCGAGGTTTACATGATTAGTAGCTATGTCTCATTTATGATCATCGCCGCACTGATGATGATGGGTATTGATACCGGCTGGCTGCTGGTGGCGGCGGGATTCGTCGGCGCAATCGTCATTGCCAGCGCCTACGGCTGGAGTATCGAACGGGTAGCCTATCGCCCGGTGCGTAACTCTAAGCGCCTGATTGCGCTTATTTCCGCAATCGGCATGTCTATCTTCCTGCAAAACTACGTCAGCCTGACCGAAGGTTCGCGCGACGTGGCGCTGCCCAGCCTGTTTAACGGTCAGTGGGTAGTGGGTCATAGCGAAAACTTCTCTGCCTCTATTACTACCATGCAGGCGGTTATCTGGATTGTTACTTTCCTCGCCATGCTGGCACTGACGATTTTCATTCGCTATTCCCGTATGGGGCGAGCCTGCCGTGCCTGCGCGGAAGATCTGAAAATGGCGAGCCTGCTTGGCATCAACACCGACCGGGTGATTGCGCTGACCTTTGTGATTGGCGCGGCGATGGCGGCGGTTGCGGGCGTGCTGCTCGGTCAGTTCTACGGCGTAATTAACCCCTACATCGGCTTTATGGCCGGGATGAAAGCCTTTACCGCTGCGGTGCTCGGTGGGATTGGCAGCATTCCGGGGGCGATGATTGGCGGGCTGATCCTGGGGATTGCGGAGGCGCTCTCTTCTGCCTATCTGAGTACGGAATATAAAGATGTGGTCTCATTCGCCCTGCTGATCCTGGTGCTGCTGGTGATGCCGACCGGTATTCTGGGTCGCCCGGAGGTAGAGAAAGTATGAAACCGATGCATATTGCAATGGCGCTGCTCTCTGCCGCTATGTTCTTTGTGCTGGCGGGCGTCTTTATGGGCGTGCAACTGGAGCTGGATGGCACCAAACTGGTGGTCGACACGGCTTCAGACATCCGTTGGCAGTGGGTGTTTATCGGCACGGCGGTGGTCTTTTTCTTCCAGCTTGTGCGGCCTGCTTTCCAGAAAGGGCTAAAAAGCGTTTCCGGGCCGAAGTTTATTCTGCCCGCGATTGATGGCTCCACGGTGAAGCAGAAACTGTTCCTCGTGGCGCTGCTGGTGCTTGCAGTGGCGTGGCCGTTTATGGTGTCGCGTGGGACGGTGGATATCGCCACTCTGACCATGATCTACATTATTCTCGGTCTCGGGCTGAACGTGGTTGTTGGTCTTTCTGGTCTGCTGGTGCTGGGATACGGCGGCTTTTACGCCATCGGCGCTTACACTTTTGCGCTGCTCAATCACTATTACGGCCTGGGCTTCTGGACCTGTCTGCCGATTGCCGGGTTAATGGCGGCGGCGGCGGGCTTCCTGCTCGGTTTTCCGGTGCTGCGTCTGCGCGGTGACTATCTGGCGATCGTTACCCTCGGGTTCGGCGAAATTGTGCGCATATTGCTGCTCAATAACACCGAAATTACCGGCGGACCGAACGGTATCAGTCAGATTCCGAAACCGACGCTCTTCGGACTCGAGTTCAGCCGTACCGCCCGCGAAGGCGGCTGGGACACGTTCAGCAATTTCTTTGGCCTGAAATACGATCCCTCCGATCGCGTCATTTTCCTCTATCTGGTGGCGTTGCTGCTAGTGGTGTTAAGCCTGTTTGTCATTAACCGCCTGCTGCGGATGCCGCTGGGGCGTGCGTGGGAAGCGTTGCGTGAAGATGAAATCGCTTGTCGTTCGCTGGGCTTAAGCCCGCGTCGTATCAAGCTGACTGCCTTTACCATCAGCGCTGCGTTTGCCGGTTTTGCCGGAACGTTGTTTGCTGCGCGCCAGGGCTTTGTCAGCCCTGAATCCTTCACTTTTGCCGAATCGGCGTTTGTGCTGGCGATAGTGGTGCTCGGCGGTATGGGCTCGCAATTTGCAGTGATTCTGGCGGCTGTTTTGCTGGTGGTATCGCGCGAGTTGATGCGTGATTTCAACGAATACAGCATGTTAATGCTCGGTGGTTTGATGGTGCTGATGATGATCTGGCGTCCGCAGGGCTTGCTGCCCATGACGCGCCCGCAACTCAAGCTGAAAAACGGCGCAGCAAAAGGAGAGCAGGCATGAGTCAGCCATTATTATCTGTTAACGGCCTGATGATGCGCTTCGGCGGCCTGCTGGCGGTGAACAACGTCAATCTTGAACTGTACCCGCAGGAGATCGTCTCGTTAATCGGCCCTAACGGTGCCGGAAAAACCACGGTCTTCAACTGCCTGACCGGATTCTATAAACCCACCGGCGGCACCATTTTACTGCGCGATCAGCATCTGGAAGGTTTACCGGGGCAGCAAATTGCCCGCATGGGCGTGGTGCGCACCTTCCAGCATGTACGTCTGTTCCGTGAAATGACGGTGATTGAAAACCTGCTGGTGGCACAGCATCAGCAACTGAAAACTGGGCTGTTCTCCGGCCTGTTGAAAACCCCCTCTTTCCGTCGCGCCCAGAGCGAAGCGCTCGACCGCGCCGCTACCTGGCTTGAGCGCATTGGTTTGCTGGAACATGCCAACCGTCAGGCGAGTAACCTGGCCTATGGTGACCAGCGTCGTCTGGAGATTGCCCGCTGTATGGTAACGCAGCCGGAGATTTTAATGCTCGACGAACCGGCAGCAGGTCTTAACCCGAAAGAGACGAAAGAGCTGGATGAGCTGATTGCCGAACTGCGTAACCATCACAACACCACTATCTTGTTGATTGAACACGATATGAAGCTGGTGATGGGGATTTCAGACAGAATTTACGTGGTCAATCAGGGGACGCCGCTGGCAAACGGTACACCGGAGCAGATCCGTAATAACCCGGACGTGATCCGTGCCTATTTAGGTGAGGCATAAGATGGAAAAAGTCATGTTGTCCTTTGACAAAGTCAGCGCCCACTACGGCAAAATCCAGGCGCTGCATGAGGTGAGCCTGCATATCAATCAGGGCGAGATTGTCACCCTCATTGGCGCGAACGGGGCGGGGAAAACCACCTTGCTCGGCACGTTATGCGGCGATCCGCGCGCCACCAGCGGGCGAATTGTGTTTGATGATAAAGACATTACCGACTGGCAGACGGCGAAAATCATGCGCGAAGCGGTAGCGATTGTCCCGGAAGGGCGTCGTGTCTTCTCGCGGATGACGGTGGAAGAGAACCTGGCGATGGGCGGCTTTTTTGCCGAACGCGACCAGTTCCAGGAGCGCATAAAGTGGGTCTATGAACTGTTTCCACGTCTGCATGAGCGCCGTGTTCAGCGAGCGGGCACTATGTCTGGCGGTGAACAGCAGATGCTGGCGATTGGTCGCGCGCTGATGAGCAACCCGCGTTTGTTGTTGCTTGATGAGCCATCGCTCGGGCTGGCACCGATTATCATCCAGCAAATTTTCGACACCATCGAACAACTGCGCGAGCAGGGGATGACCATCTTCCTTGTCGAGCAGAACGCCAACCAGGCGCTAAAGCTGGCGGATCGCGGCTACGTGCTGGAAAACGGTCATGTAGTGCTCTCCGATACCGGCGACGCGCTGCTGGCGAATGAAGCAGTGAGAAGTGCATATTTAGGCGGGTAATAACACGTTGATTGATAAGGAGTCAAAAGACTCCTTTGAGACAGGTGACAAATGTAAAATTGCCTGATGCGCTGCGCTTATCAGGCCTACTGGGTGAGTTGCAATATATTGAATTTGCACGATCTTGTAGGCCGGATAAGGCGTTTACGCCGCATCCGGCATGAAACGATGAGTAATCTGTAGAGTTTGATTCAGACCTTCTATTTTTCCGCTTATCCGTGCCCCATCTCCCATTTTCCCTCGCCCGCGCCGTCACCGCCTTGTCATCTTTCTGACACCTTACTATCTTAAAAATGTAACAAAATAGTTATTTTTCTGTAATTCGAGCATGTCATGTTACTCCGCGAGCATAAAACGCGTGAATTCGCGCATTCGGTACAACAAGAGAGATAATCAATGAAACCGTTACGTTATACAGCTTCAGCACTGGCGCTCGGACTGGCTTTAATGGCAAATGCGCAGGCAGTGACGACCATTCCGTTCTGGCATTCTATGGAAGGGGAACTGGGTAAAGAGGTGGATTCTCTGGCCCAACGTTTTAACGCCGAAAACCCGGATTACAAAATTGTACCGACCTATAAAGGCAACTACGAACAGAATTTAAGCGCGGGGATTGCCGCATTTCGTACCGGCAACGCTCCGGCTATTTTGCAGGTTTATGAAGTTGGCACCGCCACCATGATGGCGTCGAAAGCCATTAAACCGGTGTATGACGTATTTAAAGAGGCGGGGATTCAATTCGATGAGTCGCAGTTTGTGCCGACGGTTTCAGGCTATTACTCCGACAGCAAAACCGGCCACTTACTCTCCCAGCCGTTCAACAGTTCGACCCCCGTTCTCTATTACAACAAAGACGCCTTCAAGAAAGCAGGATTAGACCCGGAACAACCGCCGAAAACCTGGCAGGATCTGGCGGACTATGCCGCAAAACTAAAAGCCTCCGGCATGAAGTGCGGCTACGCCAGCGGCTGGCAGGGATGGATCCAACTGGAAAACTTTAGCGCCTGGAACGGTCTGCCGTTTGCCAGCAAAAACAACGGCTTTGACGGCACAGACGCGGTGCTGGAGTTCAACAAGCCGGAGCAGGTGAAACACATCGCCATGCTCGAAGAGATGAACAAGAAGGGCGATTTCAGCTACGTTGGGCGTAAGGATGAATCCACCGAGAAGTTCTATAACGGTGATTGCGCGATGACGACCGCCTCTTCCGGTTCTCTTGCCAACATTCGCGAGTACGCCAAATTTAACTATGGCGTAGGCATGATGCCTTACGACGCCGATGCGAAAGACGCGCCGCAAAACGCCATTATCGGCGGAGCCAGTCTATGGGTAATGCAGGGTAAAGATAAAGAAACCTACACCGGCGTGGCGAAGTTCCTCGACTTCCTCGCAAAACCAGAAAACGCTGCCGAGTGGCATCAGAAAACCGGCTATCTGCCAATCACCAAAGCGGCGTATGACCTGACCCGTGAGCAGGGCTTTTACGAGAAAAACCCAGGAGCGGATATTGCCACGCGTCAGATGCTGAACAAGCCGCCGTTGCCGTTCACCAAAGGGCTGCGTCTGGGCAACATGCCGCAGATCCGCGTGATTGTGGATGAAGAGCTGGAGAGCGTGTGGACCGGTAAGAAGACACCACAGCAGGCGCTGGATACTGCCGTTGAGCGTGGGAACCAGTTACTGCGCCGCTTTGAGAAATCGACGAAGTCTTAATCAGTGTAATGTCGGATGCGTTTCGCTTATCTGACCTGGCATCGCGTGTAGGCCGGATAAGCGAAGCGCATCCGGCACAGTTCAGGAATTAACTGTAATGTCATCATCCCGTCCGGTGTTCCGCTCGCGCTGGCTGCCTTATTTGCTGGTCGCGCCGCAGCTCATCATCACCGTTATCTTTTTTATCTGGCCTGCGGGCGAAGCGTTGTGGTACTCGCTACAAAGCGTCGATCCGTTTGGTTTCTCCAGCCAGTTTGTCGGCCTGGATAACTTCGTCACGCTGTTTCACGACAGCTACTATCTCGACGCCTTCTGGACGACGATAAAATTCAGCACCTTTGTCACCGTCAGCGGTTTGCTGGTATCGCTGTTCTTCGCAGCGCTGGTGGAGTACATCGTGCGCGGCAGCCGTTTCTATCAAACCTTGATGTTGCTACCGTATGCCGTGGCTCCCGCCGTTGCCGCGGTATTGTGGATCTTCCTGTTTAACCCCGGTCGCGGGCTGATTACTCATTTTCTCGCTGAGTTCGGCTACGACTGGAACCACGCGCAAAACAGCGGTCAGGCGATGTTCCTGGTGGTGTTTGCCTCAGTGTGGAAGCAAATCAGCTACAACTTTCTGTTCTTCTATGCCGCGCTGCAATCCATCCCCCGTTCGTTGATCGAAGCCGCAGCCATTGATGGGGCTGGCCCGATTCGCCGCTTCTTTAAGATTGCGCTGCCGCTTATCGCTCCGGTGAGTTTCTTCCTGCTGGTGGTGAACCTGGTGTATGCCTTCTTCGACACCTTCCCGGTGATCGACGCCGCCACGTCCGGCGGGCCAGTACAGGCCACCACGACGCTGATTTATAAGATTTACCGTGAAGGCTTTACCGGACTGGATTTGGCTTCGTCTGCCGCGCAGTCGGTGGTGTTGATGTTCCTCGTCATCGTGCTGACGGTGGTGCAGTTCCGCTATGTTGAAAGCAAGGTACGTTACCAATGATTGAGAACCGTCCGTGGCTGACAATATTCAGCCATACCATGCTGATCCTCGGGATCGCGGTGATCCTCTTCCCGCTGTACGTGGCGTTTGTCGCGGCGACGCTGGATAAACAAGAAGTCTATGCCGCACCGATGACGCTAATCCCCGGCACACATCTGCTGGAAAACATCCACAACATCTGGGTAAACGGGGTAGGCACGAATAGCGCGCCGTTCTGGCGGATGTTGCTTAACAGCTTTGTGATGGCGTTCAGCATTACGCTCGGCAAAATTACCGTCTCGATGCTCTCGGCATTTGCCATTGTCTGGTTTCGTTTTCCGCTACGTAACCTCTTCTTCTGGATGATTTTTATCACCCTGATGCTGCCGGTTGAAGTGCGTATCTTCCCGACGGTGGAAGTCATCGCCAACCTGAAAATGCTCGACAGCTACGCAGGTTTAACGCTGCCGCTGATGGCCTCGGCGACCGCCACGTTTCTGTTTCGCCAGTTCTTTATGACCCTACCGGATGAACTGGTGGAAGCCGCGCGGATCGACGGCGCGTCGCCAATGCGTTTCTTTTGCGACATCGTTTTTCCGCTGTCCAAAACCAATCTGGCGGCGCTGTTTGTGATCACCTTTATTTACGGCTGGAACCAGTATTTGTGGCCGTTGTTGATTATTACCGACGTTGATCTCGGCACCACCGTGGCAGGGATTAAAGGGATGATCGCCACAGGCGAAGGCACAACGGAATGGAACTCGGTGATGGCGGCGATGTTGTTAACCCTGATCCCACCAGTAGTGATTGTTTTAGTGATGCAGCGTGCCTTCGTGCGCGGCCTGGTCGATAGTGAGAAATAAGATGGCAGGACTGAAATTACAGGCAGTAACCAAAAGCTGGGATGGCAAAACCCAGGTCATTAAACCGCTGACCCTTGATGTGGCGGATGGCGAATTTATCGTGATGGTCGGGCCGTCTGGCTGCGGGAAATCGACGTTATTGCGAATGGTTGCCGGACTGGAGCGGGTAACGACGGGCGATATCTGGATCGACCGCAAGCGTGTCACCGAAATGGAGCCGAAAGATCGCGGGATTGCGATGGTGTTCCAGAACTACGCGCTCTATCCGCATATGAGCGTAGAGGAGAACATGGCGTGGGGGCTGAAAATTCGCGGCATGGGCAAGCAACAAATTGCCGAACGTGTTAAAGAAGCGGCGCGCATTCTGGAGCTGGACGGCCTGCTTAAGCGCCGCCCGCGTGAGCTATCCGGCGGTCAGCGTCAGCGTGTGGCGATGGGGCGTGCGATTGTGCGTGAGCCGGCAGTGTTCCTGTTTGATGAGCCGCTCTCTAACCTCGATGCCAAGTTGCGTGTGCAGATGCGTCTTGAACTGCAACAGCTGCACCGTCGCCTGAAAACGACTTCACTCTACGTTACCCACGATCAGGTTGAGGCGATGACGCTCGCCCAGCGAGTAATGGTGATGAACGGCGGCGTCGCCGAACAGATTGGCACGCCAGTTGAAGTGTACGAAAAGCCCGCCAGCCTGTTTGTGGCGAGTTTTATCGGCAGCCCGGCGATGAACCTACTGGCTGGCCGCGTGAATAACGAAGGTACGCATTTCGAACTGGATGGTGGTATTACGCTGCCGCTAAACGGTGGCTACCGTCAGTATGCCGGGCGTAAAATGACCCTCGGCATTCGCCCGGAACATATAGCGCTAAGCTCGCAGGCAGAAGGTGGTGTGCCGCTGGTGATGGACACGCTGGAGATCCTCGGCGCAGATAACCTGGCGCACGGACGTTGGGGCGAACAGAAGCTGGTGGTGCGACTGGCACATCAGGAGCGCCCGACGGCAGGCAGCACGCTGTGGCTGCATCTGCCGGAAAATCAGCTGCATCTTTTTGATGGTGAAACAGGACAACGAGTATGAGTAACTGGCCTTATCCCCGCATCGTCGCCCATCGTGGTGGCGGTAAGCTGGCCCCGGAGAACACCCTGGCGGCAATCGACGTCGGGGCAAAATACGGTCATAAGATGATCGAATTTGACGCGAAGTTATCGAAAGATGGCGAGATCTTTCTGCTCCATGACGACAATCTCGAACGTACCAGCAACGGTTGGGGCGTTGCGGGCGAGCTGAACTGGCAGGATTTACTGCGCGTGGATGCAGGCAGTTGGTACAGCAAAGCGTTTAAAGGTGAGCCGCTGCCGTTGCTTTCGCAGGTGGCGGAACGCTGCCGCGAACACGGGATGATGGCGAATATCGAAATCAAACCCACCACTGGCACTGGACCATTAACGGGCAAAACGGTGGCGTTGGCGGCACGCGAACTGTGGACCGGTATGACGCCGCCGCTGCTGTCATCGTTTGAGATTGATGCTTTAGAAGCCGCGCAACAGGCAGCACCGGAACTGCCGCGTGGTTTATTGCTTGATGAATGGCGCGACGACTGGCGAGAATTGACCGCGCGACTGGGCTGCGTCTCTATTCATCTCAATCATAAGTTGCTCGATAAAGCGCGAGTGATGCAGTTGAAAGATGCCGGATTACGGATTCTGGTTTATACCGTCAATAAACCCCAGCGCGCGGCAGAGTTGCTGCGCTGGGGCGTGGATTGCATCTGTACCGATGCGATTGACGTGATTGGTCCGAACTTTACGGCCCAATAGTTTTCAACGGAATGTCAGGCTGCGGCGTGCTGGGCTGATTCAGCATGTCGCCGTTTCTCCTCTCCGGCAGCATATGCTGCTGATTCAACGAACTATCCGGATTACGGTTGCTGTTTAACATCCCGCCGTTGGTGTTGGGCAGCATTTGCTGCCGGGCGGGATTTCGCTCCCCCGGCTGTGACTGCAACACCCGCTGAGAATTATTGTTTATCTGGTTTTCTAAATGCTGCTGTTGCAGCTGCGTTTGCGTTTTCAGTTGCTGGTTCAGCATCCCTTTTTGCTGGATTTGCTGCGTCTGCATTTGAGTTTGCATCCGCTGCTGGCTGGGGATCTGATATCCCGGCTGGTTAGGGTTGTTCAGAGTATTAATGGGCTGTGCAAAGCCGACAAACGGCAGGAGTGCCGTCAAAAGCAGAAGTCGTTTCATCGCGTATCCTCCTCTGAAGATATTCTTTAAGTTTACTCGCTTCCCGGCAAAACGATGATTAATTCAGAGTTATATACCAGGCTTAGCTGGGGTTGCCCCTTAATCTCTGGAGAATAACGATGATAAAACCGACGTTTTTACGCCGGGTGGCCATTGCTGCTCTGCTCACAGGAAGTTGTTTTAGTACGGTAGCCGCGCCACCTGTTTCTTATGGTGTGGAGGAAGATGTCTTTCATCCGGTACGCGCTAAGCAGGGAATGGTGGCGTCTGTAGATGCTACTGCCACTCAGGTGGGGGTGGATATCCTCAAGGAGGGCGGGAATGCCGTTGATGCCGCCGTGGCGGTGGGCTACGCGCTGGCAGTAACGCATCCGCAGGCAGGGAATCTGGGCGGCGGTGGTTTTATGCTGATCCGCTCGAAAAATGGCAATACCACGGCTATCGATTTCCGCGAAATGGCACCCGCCAAAGCGACCCGCGATATGTTCCTCGATGATCAGGGCAACCCGGACAGCAAAAAATCACTCACTTCGCATCTGGCTTCCGGCACACCCGGTACGGTAGCGGGTTTCTCGTTGGCGCTGGATAAATACGGCACCATGCCGTTGAATAAAGTGGTGCAACCGGCGTTTAAACTGGCACGCGATGGTTTTATCGTTAACGACGCGCTGGCTGACGATCTCAAAACCTACGGCAGTGAAGTGCTGCCGAACCACGAAAACAGCAAAGCTATCTTCTGGAAAGAGGGCGAACCGCTGAAAAAGGGCGACAAGCTGGTGCAGGCGAACCTGGCAAAGAGCCTGGAGATGATTGCCGAAAACGGCCCGGATGAATTCTACAAAGGCACGATAGCGGAACAGATTGCCCAGGAGATGCAGAAAAACGGTGGCTTGATCAGCAAAGAAGATTTAGCGGCCTATAAAGCGGTCGAACGCACACCGATAAGCGGCGATTATCGCGGGTATCAGGTTTACTCCATGCCACCGCCATCTTCCGGCGGTATTCATATCGTACAAATCCTCAATATTCTGGAAAACTTCGATATGCAGAAGTACGGCTTTGGCAGCGCCGACGCGATGCAAATCATGGCAGAAGCTGAGAAATACGCCTATGCCGACCGCTCGGAATATCTTGGCGACCCGGATTTTGTCAAAGTACCGTGGCAGGCGCTGACCAATAAAGCCTATGCCAAATCTATTGCCGATCAAATTGATATCAATAAAGCGAAGCCATTCAGCGAAATTCGTCCTGGCAAGCTTGCGCCTTATGAGAGTAATCAAACTACCCATTACTCAGTAGTGGATAAAGACGGTAACGCCGTGGCGGTGACCTATACGCTGAACACCACCTTCGGTACGGGCATTGTCGCGGGCGAGAGCGGTATTTTGCTCAATAACCAGATGGATGATTTCTCCGCCAAACCAGGCGTACCGAACGTTTACGGGCTGGTGGGCGGCGATGCCAACGCCGTCGGGCCGAATAAACGCCCTCTGTCGTCGATGTCACCAACCATTGTGGTCAAGGATGGTAAAACCTGGCTGGTCACAGGAAGCCCAGGCGGTAGCCGGATTATCACCACTGTGCTGCAAATGGTGGTGAATAGCATCGATTATGGAATGAACGTCGCCGAAGCGACCAATGCGCCGCGTTTCCACCATCAGTGGTTGCCGGACGAGCTGCGTGTCGAAAAAGGGTTTAGCCCGGATACGATCAAGCTGCTGGAAGCAAAAGGTCAGAAAGTGGCGCTGAAAGAGGCGATGGGCAGTACACAAAGCATTATGGTTGGGCCGGACGGTGAGCTGTACGGTGCATCCGACCCGCGCTCGGTGGATGATTTAACGGCGGGGTATTAAGGTTAGCGGCCCTCTTAGTGGGAAGAGGGCCGTATTGTCAGGGCAAGCCGAAGGTAGCCTTTTTTATTTCATAATCCTGTAGATATTCTTCCAGTGGCTTTGTCGTTCCCAGAGAATGAATTTCACCACTGCCTTTATCAACAATAAAAGGTGCGTTACCAGCTAAGCGCGCGGCCTCATCTCCAGTTTCGAGAAATTCTCGTGCTTCGAAACAGAAATACCAGCCCTGGCTAAAGCGTCCATGTAGAGTAATGACGACCGGGAGATTTGCATCATCGAGGTAATTGTTCGCTTCCGCGAATGCGTCGTGATAAGTAATCATAATTATAATAAATATTATTGTTTAGCGTTATATTATTATTCCTGCGTTATACATTGAGCAAAGACGCGTTCATCTTCGTCAAAGATATTATTAAATGCTGGTTTTGAAAAGAGTTCATCGGATAAGGTATAGTCACAAAATAAGTATCTGCTAATATTTTGTGATTTATTTTCCAGAACGTCGAACCGGATTTGCTCATTTAAGATATCAGAATCTTATGATTCGGGTAAAAGTCTAACCAAATCAACATGTCACTAAGATCATCATCGCCATTAGCTATTTCAGTTTAAATAGCGACTACATGTCTTCGGTCCATCTCACTTAAGGAGTGTAGTTCCGTTGTAAGTTTTTCTATAGCTTGTATTGATAAATTTCGATCAAGAAATTTACTGCTGGTAAACTCTAAAAAGATGGCATGGTTTACAATGATTTTGGTTACCTTTTTATTATTATGAACAACTGTCCATGATTTCGTTTAAGAATGAAGAGAAATCACTAAACGAACTGAATATATTTTCTGTGCCAATATTATCTCTAATTTCAAAAAAGTTACTTTTAATGTCATAAGTAAATATTGAAATGCTATCATCCCCGATCACTAACCGTTCTTGTAAGTCAGGATTTATGAAATCATCATTATCTCTATAAAATTCATTTACGGCAAAAAGGTTTTTAACTGAAGGTTCTGGAATCGAGAGGCTAAATAATCGTAATCCATTAACTTCGAATCCATCCATTGCTCTTAAAAAAGTAAGATAATCAGGTTGATTATTAAAGAGAATACTAACTTCATTACATAACTTCTCCAGGCAATTAGTTGAGTTAGAATTAAATTTTATTTGGATTATACTTTCAATAAATGATTCCTTGAGCGGTGCTTCAAATGGATAGTCTAAATCATTCATCATTTTTTTTAATTTACTTATTTGGGTTTTAGTCATCATTTTGTGGGTTCCATAATATTTTTCATGGGAGGATAAATTGAGCCAGATGGAATGGCCCAGGGAGTGATTTTGCTTTCACCCACTAATATTCCCTTAGCTATTCGTGATTGCATGTTAGTAAAAACCTTATGATATGGTTCGTTTTCGATTAATACTAAATTTTCCAAATCATTAGTACCACCATCATCTAGAGATAGTTTATGGTGTACATTATAATTTAGAGGAACATTGCCCTTTCTCATTCTTAAAAGGTCTTCGGCGTTGAATCTTCCAGATGCTTCGGAGGTTTTTGCAAGTTTGATAAGAAAATTTTTTCTTACATTTTTATTAAACTCCTTTCGTAAGTTAGCTAAGTCTTTTGAAGGTCTCTTAATGTATATTATTTCTATTATGTCTATACTATCAAGAAGTTTTTGTTGGCATCTAAGTTTGCCTAAGTAACTATTTATTTCTGTATATGTATCAACATTAGAACGCTTTGTTAAAAGAATAGATGCTGTTGCTATCGCTATGCCCGCTGTTTTTTCATTTAGTATTTGATCATAGCCTTTGATTGCATCTCCACCCAGTTTTTCCGCAGTATCTCTGAATCCTTCAATGTTCCCATTGTATACGCCACCAGCAGCAAGTAGCCTGCCAACAGCTTCGCTGTTTAACGTTTTTAAACCATTATTTGTTTTGTTTTTTGAATTTGGTAAAAACAAGCGGTTATAATTTTCAGGGAGTGCCAAATAGCTGAACTCGGTGTTAGTGATAAGATGTTGGCAGAGGATAAATTCATAACTAACAGTTATTGTTTCTGTATCCAGTTGGTTTTCAAAGATCTGGTGATGAATAGCCGATAAAAAAGCGCCTCTTAGTTGTATATAATAATACTTTTCCCATCTACCAAATCTATTTATTCGATAGAAGTCAAATTCCATAAATAATTGTTCATTATTGTTAATGGAATTAATAAATAATGGAGTGCTTTTATCAATTAATTTACAAAATGTTATACCATGGAACTGTGAACCAAGCCCCGTATTAGTAATACTATTTAAGAGTGAGAATGTAAATATTTCATCCTCATGCCCGCTCTGCCAGCGATTACCTATAGATTCAGTAGTCCCACAACCTGCGGAGATGCTTCCTTGTTGTTCTCCCGTTACTGTCAGATAAACAATATTACTCATCCCTGAAAAGTCCTTTTATGGCATGCTATTTTATCAATGGCAATATTATGCTTGTTAATTGTTATTTATTTACTCCAGGAAATTGTAGGCGTATATATTAAAAAATAAAATATTACACTTTAGGAAGTAATTATGAGGTAAATCTCATATATTTATTGGGAAAATAAATACCTTAAAGGAAGGTATGCCGATTTTGAATGACACCCTTTTTCCATCTCAGAAAAAGGGCACTATCTTACTTCACCCGCGCCATATAATACGCATCGACATATTCACCATTACGCAGCGCGTACTTCTTGCCAGTCCCTTCAATCTCAAAGCCAAATTTTTTATAGACCTTAATTGCTGGCGCGTTATCGACGAACACCGTTAGCTCAATACGATCTACCCGCAACCAGTTGTCGCACATTTCAATCATCTCTCGCATCAGGGCGCTGGCGACGCCGCGGTTCTTCCAACGGGAGTCGACACAGATACCAAAATCGGCAACATGACTGCGGCGTGGGCGTTGTTGCACGTCAATGGTGAGATGGCCTACGACGATTCCATCAATACAGGCGACTAACTGCTTGATGCCAGGGCGAGCGGTGAGTCGTTCCAGCCACATTTGTTCTGAAGGATGAGGCACCTGTAGCGTGTTGTAATACACCTCCGGCTGGGCGTGAATCTGCCTGATGGCCTCGTGATCGCGTGTTTCTGCGTGGCGTATTACTATCTCACTCATTCCTTCCTTTGTCCTCTTTGGGGTAAATGTCCCTTTCAACATCATTGACTTTCAAATGCGAGTCAAATGCATTTTTTTGCAAAAAGTGTTGGACAAGTGCGAATGAGAATGATTATTATTGTCTCGCGATCAGGAAGACCCTCGCGGAGAACCTGAAAGCACGACATTGCTCACATTGCTTCCAGTATTACTTAGCCAGCCGGGTGCTGGCTTTTTTTTTGACCTTTCGTTCTCAATTTATCCTCGGGAAGTGCTTGTGTTCGTTATGCGCACTCCAGTAGGAACCACGTCCGCTTTGCGCTAAGGTGTAAATAACCACCTTAAAAAGGACGAAATCATGGTCATTAACTGCGCCTTTATTGGCTTCGGCAAAAGCACCACCCGTTACCATCTGCCGTATGTACTTAACCGCAAGGATAGCTGGCATGTCGCGCATATTTTTCGCCGCCATGCGAAGCCGGAAGAACAGGCCCCCATTTATTCCCATATCCATTTCACCAGCGATCTCGACGAAGTGCTAAACGATCCCGATGTTAAGCTGGTTGTCGTCTGCACCCACGCGGACAGCCACTTCGAGTACGCGAAGCGCGCGCTGGAAGCCGGGAAAAATGTGCTGGTCGAAAAACCGTTCACTCCGACAATTGCGCAGGCGAAAGAGCTGTTTGCACTGGCGAAAAGCAAAGGGCTGATCGTTACGCCGTATCAGAATCGTCGCTTTGATTCCTGCTTCCTGACAGCGAAAAAAGCGATTGAAAGCGGCAAGCTGGGAGAGATTGTCGAAGTGGAAAGCCATTTTGACTATTACCGCCCGGTGGCAGAAACCAAACCGGGGCTGCCGCAGGATGGCGCGTTCTATGGCCTTGGTGTGCATACGATGGACCAGATTATTTCTCTGTTCGGTCGCCCGGATCACGTCGCTTATGACATCCGCAGCCTGCGTAATAAAGCCAATCCGGACGACACCTTTGAAGCGCAGCTGTTTTATGGCGATCTAAAAGCCATCGTCAAAACCAGCCATCTGGTGAAAATCGATTATCCGAAATTTATCGTTCACGGTAAGAAAGGTTCGTTTATTAAATACGGTATCGACCAGCAGGAAACCAGCCTGAAGGCTAATATTATGCCGGGCGAACCAGGATTCGCAGCGGATGATTCGGTCGGTGTGCTGGAGTATGTCAATGACGAGGGCGTGACGGTAAGAGAAGAGATGAAGCCAGAGATGGGCGATTATGGGCGCGTTTATGATGCGTTGTATCAAACCATCACCAACGGTGCGCCAAATTACGTCAAGGAATCTGAAGTTCTTACGAATCTGGAAATCCTTGAACGCGGTTTTGAGCAAGCTTCTCCCTCCGCAGTGACTCTCGCGAGGTAAGTTTGATGGCCCCTCGAATAGTTCAATTTTTTTGAACAGAGGGGTCAATTTTCACCCTCTATCATCCCAGGCGGATCGGGTCCACACTAAGCCCATCGAAATCATTCAGGGGGCGAATACAAATGATCTACTTACGCAAAGCAAATGAACGCGGTCATGCAAATCATGGCTGGCTGGACTCCTGGCATACTTTCTCTTTTGCCAACTATTACGATCCGAATTTTATGGGCTTCTCTGCGCTGCGCGTGATTAACGACGACGTGATTGAAGCAGGGCAGGGCTTCGGCACTCACCCGCATAAAGATATGGAAATTTTGACCTACGTGCTGGAAGGTACTGTTGAGCATCAGGACAGCATGGGCAATAAAGAGCAGGTTCCGGCGGGCGAGTTCCAGATTATGAGTGCGGGTACGGGTATTCGTCACTCAGAGTACAACCCAAGCAGCACCGAGCGTCTGCATCTGTATCAGATCTGGATCATGCCTGAAGAAAACGGCATTACGCCGCGTTATGAACAGCGTCGCTTCGATGCCGTGCAGGGCAAACAACTGGTGCTTTCGCCGGATGCGCGTGATGGTTCATTGAAAGTGCATCAGGATATGGAACTGTATCGTTGGGCGCTGGTGAAAGATGAGCAGTCGGTGCATCAGATTGCCGCTGAACGCCGCGTCTGGATCCAGGTGGTGAAAGGCAATGTCACCATTAACGGCGTGAAAGCCTCGACCAGCGATGGTCTGGCAATCTGGGATGAGCAGGCGATTTCCATCCATGCTGATAGCGACAGTGAAATCCTGCTGTTCGATTTACCGCCAGTCTAAATTTATCTCACAAACCTTCCTGAGGAATCGGGAAGGTTCTGATGCGTCCGTGTTAAACTAAGAGAATCTATCTCTTTTGTACCTTCAGGACGATGAAAAAGAAAAGACCCGTACTTCAGGATGTGGCTGACCGTGTAGGCGTGACCAAAATGACGGTCAGCCGTTTTTTACGCAACCCGGAGCAGGTTTCCGTCGCTCTACGCGGCAAGATTGCCGCCGCTCTTGATGAACTGGGTTATATTCCCAATCGCGCACCCGATATCCTCTCTAACGCCACCAGCCGGGCGATTGGCGTCCTGTTACCTTCTCTCACCAACCAGGTTTTTGCGGAAGTATTACGCGGAATCGAAAGCGTCACCGACGCGCACGGTTATCAGACCATGCTGGCCCACTACGGTTATAAACCGGAAATGGAGCAAGAACGCCTCGAATCCATGCTCTCCTGGAATATCGACGGCCTGATCCTCACTGAACGTACGCACACGCCGCGCACCTTAAAGATGATTGAAGTGGCGGGGATTCCAGTGGTGGAACTGATGGACAGCAAGTCGCCGTGCCTCGATATTGCCGTCGGTTTTGATAACTTTGAAGCGGCACGCCAGATGACCACCGCCATTATTGCTCGCGGGCATCGCCACATTGCCTATCTCGGCGCACGTCTCGACGAACGTACTATCATCAAACAGAAGGGATACGAACAGGCGATGCTGGATGCAGGCCTGGTGCCATATAGCGTGATGGTTGAGCAATCTTCTTCTTACTCTTCCGGTATTGAACTGATTCGCCAGGCGAGGCGGGAATATCCGCAGCTGGATGGCGTGTTCTGTACTAATGATGACCTGGCGGTCGGCGCGGCGTTTGAATGTCAGCGTCTGGGGTTGAAAGTTCCTGACGATATGGCGATTGCCGGTTTCCATGGTCATGACATTGGTCAGGTGATGGAACCACGGTTGGCGAGCGTACTGACGCCGCGTGAGCGGATGGGCAGTATTGGCGCTGAACGCCTGCTGGCGCGTATTCGTGGCGAATCTGTGACACCGAAAATGTTAGATTTAGGTTTCACCTTGTCACCGGGCGGATCTATTTAAGCCCACAAATTTGAAGTAGCTCACACTTATACACTTAAGGCACGGATGGATATTGCTTCTGATATTGTCCGGCCGGACAATGTTACCGATAACAGTTACCCGTAACATTTTTAATTCTTGTATTGTGGGGGCACCACTTTGAGCACGACTAACCATGATCACCACATTTACGTCTTGATGGGCGTATCGGGCAGCGGCAAATCTGCGGTCGCCAGTGAAGTGGCGCATCAACTTCATGCCGCGTTTCTTGATGGCGATTTCCTCCATCCACGGCGCAATATCGAAAAAATGGCGTCTGGTGAACCGCTGAATGACGACGATCGCAAACCGTGGTTGCAGGCGCTGAACGACGCCGCGTTTGCTATGCAGCGCACCAATAAAGTGTCGCTGATCGTCTGTTCTGCACTGAAAAAACACTATCGCGACTTGCTACGCGCGGGTAATCCGAATCTCTCGTTCATCTACCTGAAAGGCGATTTTGATGTGATTGAAAGCCGCCTGAAAGCGCGCAAAGGCCATTTCTTTAAAACCCAAATGTTAGTGACGCAGTTTGAAACGCTGCAGGAGCCGGGTGCGGACGAAACCGATGTACTGGTGGTGGATATCGATCAACCGCTGGAAGGTGTTGTGGCAAGCACCATTGAGGTTATTAAAAAAGGCAAATAAGTAGTGACTACATTAACGCTTGTTTTAACAGCAGTAGGGTCTGTTTTACTGCTGCTGTTTTTAGTCATGAAGGCGCGTATGCACGCTTTCCTGGCTTTAATGGTGGTGTCTATGGGGGCTGGCCTTTTTTCCGGTATGCCGCTCGATAAAATCGCAGCGACGATGGAAAAAGGGATGGGAGGCACCCTCGGCTTCCTGGCGGTGGTTGTCGCCCTGGGAGCCATGTTTGGCAAGATCTTACATGAAACCGGCGCAGTCGATCAGATTGCCGTCAAAATGCTCAAATCCTTCGGTCACAGCCGCGCGCATTATGCCATCGGCCTTGCGGGGCTGGTCTGTGCACTGCCGTTGTTCTTTGAAGTGGCGATTGTTCTGCTGATTAGCGTTGCTTTCTCAATGGCGCGCCACACCGGTACGAACCTGGTGAAGCTGGTAATCCCATTATTTGCAGGGGTGGCGGCCGCGGCTGCGTTCCTGGTGCCTGGACCAGCGCCAATGCTGCTGGCATCGCAGATGAACGCCGACTTTGGCTGGATGATCCTGATTGGCCTGTGTGCGGCAATTCCGGGAATGATTATTGCCGGGCCGCTGTGGGGTAATTTCATCAGCCGCTACGTGGAGCTGCATATTCCTGACGACATCAGCGAACCGCATCTCGGCGAAGGCAAAATGCCGTCCTTCGGATTCAGCCTGTCGCTGATCCTGTTGCCACTGGTGCTGGTGGGGCTGAAAACCATTGCCGCGCGCTTTGTGCCGGAAGGCTCTACCGCTTACGAATGGTTCGAGTTTATTGGTCATCCGTTTACCGCGATTCTGGTTGCTTGCCTGGTGGCGATTTACGGTCTGGCAATGCGTCAGGGTATGCCAAAAGACAAAGTGATGGAGATTTGCGGTCACGCGCTGCAACCGGCGGGGATCATTCTGCTGGTGATTGGTGCGGGCGGCGTGTTCAAACAGGTGCTGGTTGACTCTGGTGTCGGTCCGGCACTGGGCGAAGCGTTAACCGGCATGGGCCTGCCGATTGCCATCACCTGCTTCGTGCTGGCAGCTGCAGTGCGCATCATTCAGGGTTCTGCCACTGTTGCCTGTTTAACGGCGGTGGGACTGGTAATGCCGGTCATTGAACAACTGAACTACTCCGGTGCGCAAATGGCGGCGCTGTCGATTTGTATCGCCGGTGGTTCGATTGTTGTCAGCCACGTTAACGACGCGGGTTTCTGGTTGTTCGGTAAATTTACCGGCGCGACCGAAGCCGAAACGCTTAAAACCTGGACCATGATGGAAACCATCCTCGGCACTGTTGGTGCCATCGTTGGGATGATTGCGTTCCAGCTGTTGAGTTAATTACTGCGACAAATTACTGCGAGCTTGCTCGCAGTAATTCATTTCTCTTATCTCCTCTCTTCATCTTTTTGATCTCTCTCGCAAATTTACCTGCTAATAATCCGTTCTAATCACTGCCTAAAGATCGCAGGAGATAAAGATGGAAAAGCACGGAGCTGAATTGCTTTTACAGCGGATGTTAGGAAATACCACCGCTACTTTCAGGGAAGGGCAATGGGAAGCCATAGACGCGGTGGTGAACCAACGACGAAAACTGCTGGTTGTCCAACGCACTGGCTGGGGGAAAAGTGCCGTGTACTTCATCGCCAGTAAAATCTTCCGCGATCGCGGTGCTGGCCCGACAATTATCATCTCTCCTTTGCTTGCCCTGATGCGTAACCAGGTTGCCGCCGCTGAACGGTTAGGTATTACGGCTGAAACGTTGAATTCTACAAACAGGGAAGAATGGCAGCGTATTAGCGATAAGTTGCTGCAAGGTGAGGTCGATTGCTTGCTGGTTTCCCCGGAACGTTTGGCAAACCAGGACTTTATCGAAACGGTTTTATATCCTATAGCCGATCGTATTGGCTTGCTTGTGGTCGACGAGGCGCACTGCATCTCTGATTGGGGCCACGATTTTCGCCCGGATTACCGACGTATATTAGATATTTTGCGCCAACTGCCTGCGAATACCCCAGTTCTGGGTACAACCGCGACAGCGAATAACCGTGTCGTTGAGGATATCCGTCAGCAATTGGGTGACATTGTGATTCAGCGTGGAACGCTGGCTCGCGAAAGTTTGGCGCTTGATGCCTTAGTCTTAGGTGAACAGTCATCCCGTCTGGCATGGTTAGCAACGGTTATCCCTCAGTTTTCCAAATCGGGAATTGTTTATACCCTGACTACTCGCGATGCTGAACTTGTCGCCGAGTGGTTAAGGAAAAATGGTATCAGTGCATTTGCTTACTACAGCGGCGTGACTTGTGAAGGCGCGGAAGATTCTAATACTGCCAGGGAATATCTGGAGCAGGCACTGCTGGCAAATAAAATCAAAGTGCTGGTCGCGACGACGGCATTAGGTATGGGGTTTGATAAACCTGATTTAGGTTTCGTCATTCATTATCAGATGCCGGGGTCTATTGTCGGTTACTACCAACAGGTGGGGCGTGCCGGGCGTGCTATAGATTCCGCAGTTGGCATATTGCTTTGTGGTGGTGAAGACCGCGCTATTCATCAATTCTTCCGTGAAAGCGCCTTTCCTGCGGAGGCGCAAATTCATGAAATACTCAACGTACTTAGCGAGAATGACGGTCTTACCCTACGAGGCATTGAACAACGGACGAATCTTCGTTATGGGCAAATAGAAAAAGCACTGAAATTATTGGTAGCGGAAAATCCATCGCCTGTGGTGTATACCGAGAAATTATGGCGCAGAACTATCGTCAGTTTTTCTCCTGATCATGAACGAATTAACCATTTGATGAATCAGAGAAAAAGTGAACTGGCAGACGTTGAAAGCTATATCACGACCAAGGAGTGCAAAATGCAATTTCTGCGCCGTGCACTCGATGAGCCAAGTGCCGAACGTTGTGGTAAATGTAGCAGTTGTCTTCAGCATCCGCTGTTGTCGCCCGACATTGATAGCGGCTTACTCCATGCGGCAAATTTATTTATTAAACACGCTGACCTGCCATTAAATCTCAATAAACAGGTGGCATCTGGGGCTTTTACGCAATACGGATTTAAAGGGAACTTGCCTGCGGGTTTACAAGGATCTACGGGGCGAATCCTTTCTCGTTGGGGAGATTCCGGGTGGGGAAAGCAGGTAGCCCAGGAGAAAAAAACGGGGCGCTTCAGTGATGAACTGGTGGAGGCATGTGCGGAAATGGTTCGCCAACGCTGGAATCCGCATCCTGAACCAACCTGGGTATGCTGCGTTCCTTCATTAAGGCACCTCGACCTGGTTCCTGATTTTGCCCGGCGACTGGCGGCGAAACTTGGCTTACCTTTTATTGATGCCATTGAAAAAGTCGTGGACAATCCACCGCAGAAAATGCAGCAAAACCGTTTTCACCAGTGTCAAAATCTCGACGGGGCGTTTGTGATTACCCCTCCTTTGATGCCAGGTCCGGCGTTGCTGGTTGATGATATCGTGGATTCTGCATGGACGCTGACAGTTCTGACAGCACTGTTACGCCAGGCAGGTTGCCCGACGGTTTATCCTCTTGCCCTTGCTTCTACCTCGGTAAAAAATTGATGAATCTTTCAGCCAATGCACAAGCAACTCTCCTGCTAACCAGCGATTTTTCTCGCGCGGCGGCGAGTGAGTATAAACCTCTTAGTAATAGTGAATGGGGGAAGTTTGCATTATGGCTGAAGCACCAACGTATCAGTCCCGCCGAGCTTCTGGTGCCGCAACCGCAAGAGAAACTTACAGGCTGGAGCGATCCGCGTATTTCTCAGGAGCGTATTCTTGGCTTGCTGGCGCGTGGTCATAGTCTGGCGTTGGCTGTAGATAAGTGGCAACGCGCCGGTTTATGGATCTTAACCCGCGGAGATGCCGATTATCCCGTTCGCTTGAAAAACCGATTGCGAACGGATGCACCTCCCGTTTTATTTGGCTGCGGGAATAAAGCATTACTGCAAGCGGAAGGTATGGCGATTGTTGGCTCGCGAGATGCTCCGACTGACGATTTGCGCTATACCCAACAACTGGCCGCGAAACTGGCCCAACAGGGGATTTGCGTTATCTCTGGTGGTGCGCGAGGTATTGATGAATGTGCAATGGCCTCGGCTCTGGAGGTCGGGGGAACTGCCGTTGGCGTATTAGCTGATAGCTTGTTAAAAACGAGTACGTTAGTGAAATGGCGTGAAGGGCTTATAGCAGGCAACCTGGTGTTGATTTCGCCGTTTTACCCAGAGGTACGTTTCACCGTCGGCAATGCGATGGCGCGGAATAAATATATTTATTGCCTTGCTGAAAGCGCAATGGTTGTACGTGCGGGAATGACCGGTGGAACGATAACCGGGGCGATGGAGGCATTAAAACATCAGTGGCTGCCTATGCAGGTTAAACCAAATCAGGATATGCAATCAGCCAATTCACGATTAGTAGAAAATGGGGCGTCATGGAGTGCTGAACAGGCTGAGAATGTGACGATCAGACTGCCAGACGTTCCTGGGCTGATGTATGACAGAGCACTCCGTAACGCTCAACCAGAACTGTTTTCGCTGCACGAAGATGACGCAAATTACGCAGTAATGCCCGCGCATACCCCTGTCGATTTTTATCAACTCTTTGTGGCGGAACTGGCGATCCTTGCAAAGGAATCGATAAGTATTGAAAGGCTGGCGTCTTGTACTGGTTTAACCATCGAACAAATTAGTGTGTGGCTGAACCGCGCAGAAGAAGAGGGAAGGGTTATCCGATTGGGCGAAGGTCATTATCAGTTCAGGTAATAAAACAGGTGCCGCGTCTGGTTGTGTGCAACACCTGTTTGAACCTTACCCCTTCATCCACATTCGAATGCCGTCGAGGAACATCTGAGTTGCCATCATCACCAGAATCAATCCCATCAGGCGTTCAAGTGCGTTCACCCCTTTCTCGCCCAGCAGACGTAAAAATAGCGAAGACTGTAGCAGGATGACAAAGGTGCCGCCCCAGGCCAGCAGCAGAGCAATCACCAGATGTCCCATCTGATTCGGGTACTGATGAGACAACAACATCAGCGTGGCGAGAATAGTCGGCCCGGCGACCAGCGGAATTGCCAACGGCACGATAAATGGCTCTTCACCTGCCGGAAGCCCGCTGCTATTTCCTGAAGCGCTGGGGAAAATCATCTTAATGGCGATCAGAAACAGAATGATGCCGCCAGAAATGGAGACGGTTTCTGCCCGCAGGCTAAGAAATGCCAGAATTTTCTCGCCCGCAAACAGGAACACCAGCATCACAAGGAGAGCAATAAGCAACTCTCGCACCATGATTGCCCGCCGTCTTTTCGGTTCAGTATGTTTCAGTACGGACATGAAAATAGGTAGGTTTCCGAGCGGATCCATAATCAGGATCAATAAAACTGTTGCAGAAATGATTTCATTCATAACTCAAATTCCCTGATAATTGCCGCGGACTTTCTGCGTGCTAACAAAGCAGGATAAGTCGCATTACTGATGGCTTCGCTATCATTGATTAATTTCACTTGCGACTTTGGCTGCTTTTTGTATGGTGAAAGATGTGCCAGGAGGAGACCGGCACATTTATACAGCACACATCTTTGCAGGAAAAAACGCTTATGAAAAATGTTGGTTTTATCGGCTGGCGCGGTATGGTCGGCTCCGTTCTCATGCAACGCATGGTTGAAGAGCGCGACTTCGACGCCATTCGCCCTGTCTTCTTTTCTACTTCTCAGCTTGGTCAGGCTGCGCCGTCTTTTGGCGGAACCACTGGCACACTTCAGGATGCCTTTGATCTGGAGGCGCTAAAGGCCCTCGATATCATTGTGACCTGTCAGGGCGGCGATTATACCAACGAAATCTATCCAAAGCTTCGTGAAAGCGGATGGCAAGGTTACTGGATTGACGCAGCATCATCTCTGCGCATGAAAGATGACGCCATCATCATTCTTGACCCCGTCAATCAGGACGTCATTACCGACGGATTAAATAATGGCATCAGGACTTTTGTTGGCGGTAACTGTACCGTAAGCCTGATGTTGATGTCGCTGGGTGGTTTATTCGCCAATGATCTTGTTGATTGGGTGTCCGTTGCAACCTACCAGGCCGCTTCCGGCGGTGGTGCGCGACATATGCGTGAGTTATTAACCCAAATGGGCCATCTGTATGGCCATGTGGCAGATGAACTCGCGAACCCGTCCTCTGCTATTCTCGATATCGAACGCAAAGTCACAACCTTAACCCGTAGCGGTGAGCTGCCGGTAGATAACTTTGGCGTGCCGCTGGCGGGTAGCCTGATTCCGTGGATCGACAAACAGCTTGATAACGGTCAGAGCCGCGAAGAGTGGAAAGGGCAGGCGGAAACCAACAAGATCCTCAACACATCTTCCGTAATTCCGGTAGATGGTTTATGTGTGCGTGTCGGGGCATTGCGCTGCCACAGCCAGGCATTCACTATTAAATTGAAAAAAGATGTGTCTATTCCGACCGTGGAAGAACTGCTGGCTGCGCACAATCCGTGGGCGAAAGTTGTTCCGAACGATCGGGAAATCACTATGCGTGAGCTAACCCCAGCTGCCGTTACCGGCACGCTGACCACGCCGGTAGGCCGCCTGCGTAAGCTGAATATGGGACCGGAGTTCCTGTCAGCCTTTACCGTGGGCGACCAGCTGCTGTGGGGGGCCGCGGAGCCGCTGCGTCGGATGCTTCGTCAACTGGCGTAATCTTTATTCATTAAATCTGGGGCGCGATGCCGCCCCTGCTAGTGCGTAATACAGGAGTAAGCGCAGATGTTTCATGATTTACCGGGAGTTAAATAGAGCATTGGCTATTCTTTAAGGGTGGCGGAATACACGAGTATTCACAGCCTTACCTGAAGTGAGGACGACGCAGAGAGGATGCACAGAGTGCTGCGCCGTTCAGGTCAAAAAAATGTCACAACCAGAAGTCAAAAATTCAGTTGGATGGGGTGACACAATAAAACAGGAAGACAAGCATGTCCGATCGTATCGATAGAGACGTGATTAACGCGCTAATTGCAGGCCATTTTGCGGATCCTTTTTCCGTACTGGGGATGCATAAAACCACCGCGGGACTGGAAGTCCGTGCCCTTTTACCCGACGCTACCGATGTGTGGGTGATTGAACCGAAAACCGGGCGCAAACTCGCAAAACTGGAGTGTCTCGACTCACGGGGATTCTTTAGCGGTGTCATTCCGCGACGTAAGAATTTTTTCCGCTATCAGTTGGCTGTTGTCTGGCATGGTCAGCAAAACCTGATTGATGATCCTTACCGTTTTGGCCCGCTAATCCAGGAAATGGATGCCTGGCTATTATCTGAAGGTACTCACCTACGTCCGTATGAAACCTTAGGCGCGCATGCAGATACTATGGATGGCGTCACAGGTACGCGTTTTTCTGTCTGGGCTCCAAACGCCCGTCGGGTCTCGGTGGTTGGGCAATTCAACTACTGGGACGGTCGCCGTCATCCGATGCGACTGCGTAAAGAGAGCGGAATCTGGGAACTGTTTATCCCTGGGGCGCATAACGGTCAGCTCTATAAATACGAGATGATTGATGCCAATGGCAACTTGCGTCTGAAGTCCGACCCTTATGCCTTCGAAGCGCAAATGCGCCCGGAAACCGCGTCTCTTATTTGCGGGCTGCCGGAAAAGGTTGTGCAGACTGAAGAGCGCAAAAAAGCGAATCAGTTTGATGCGCCAATCTCTATTTATGAAGTTCACCTTGGCTCCTGGCGTCGCCACACCGACAACAATTTCTGGTTGAGCTACCGCGAGCTGGCCGATCAACTGGTGCCTTATGCTAAATGGATGGGCTTTACCCATCTCGAGCTACTGCCCATTAACGAGCATCCCTTCGATGGCAGTTGGGGTTATCAGCCAACCGGCCTGTATGCACCGACCCGCCGTTTTGGTACTCGCGACGACTTCCGTTATTTCATTGATGCCGCACACGCAGCTGGTCTGAACGTGATTCTCGACTGGGTGCCAGGCCACTTCCCGACCGATGACTTTGCGCTTGCCGAATTTGATGGCACGAACTTGTATGAACACAGCGATCCGCGCGAAGGCTATCATCAGGACTGGAACACGCTGATCTACAACTATGGTCGCCGTGAAGTCAGTAACTTCCTTGTCGGTAACGCACTTTACTGGATTGAACGTTTTGGTATTGATGCGCTGCGCGTCGATGCGGTGGCGTCAATGATTTATCGCGACTACAGCCGTAAAGAGGGGGAGTGGATCCCGAACGAATTTGGCGGTCGCGAGAATCTTGAAGCGATTGAATTCTTGCGTAATACCAACCGTATTCTTGGTGAGCAGGTTTCCGGTGCAGTGACAATGGCGGAGGAGTCTACCGATTTCCCTGGCGTTTCTCGTCCGCAGGATATGGGCGGTCTGGGCTTCTGGTACAAGTGGAACCTCGGCTGGATGCATGACACCCTGGACTACATGAAGCTCGACCCGATTTATCGTCAGTATCATCACGATAAACTGACCTTCGGGATGCTCTACAACTACACTGAAAACTTCGTCCTGCCGTTGTCGCATGATGAAGTGGTCCACGGTAAAAAATCGATTCTCGACCGGATGCCGGGCGACGCATGGCAGAAATTCGCTAACCTGCGCGCCTACTACGGCTGGATGTGGGCATTCCCGGGCAAGAAACTACTGTTCATGGGGAACGAATTTGCCCAGGGCCGCGAGTGGAACCATGACGCCAGCCTCGACTGGCATCTGTTGGAAGGCGGCGATAACTGGCACCACGGTGTCCAGCGTCTGGTGCGCGATCTGAACCACACCTACCGCCACCATAAAGCAATGCATGAACTGGATTTTGACCCGTACGGCTTTGAATGGCTGGTGGTGGATGACAAAGAACGCTCGGTGCTGATCTTTGTGCGTCGCGATAAAGAGGGTAACGAAATCATCGTTGCCAGTAACTTTACACCGGTGCCGCGTCATGATTATCGCTTCGGTATTAACCAGCCGGGTAAATGGCGTGAAATCCTCAATACCGATTCCATGCACTATCACGGCAGTAATGCAGGCAATGGCGGCGCAGTACACAGCGATGAGATTGCCAGCCACGGTCGTCAGCATTCACTGAGCCTGACGCTACCACCTCTGGCCACTATCTGGCTGGTTCGGGAGGCAGAATGACACAACTCGCCATTGGCAAACCCACTCCCCTCGGCGCGCATTACGACGGTCAGGGCGTCAACTTCACACTTTTCTCCGCTCATGCCGAGCGGGTAGAGCTGTGTGTCTTTGATGCCAATGGCCAGGAACATCGCTATGACTTGCCAGGGCACAGTGGCGACATTTGGCACGGTTATCTGCCGGATGCGCGCCCGGGTTTGCGTTATGGTTATCGCGTTCATGGCCCCTGGCAACCTGCCGAGGGGCATCGCTTTAACCCGGCGAAGTTGTTGATTGATCCTTGCGCGCGGCAAATTTACGGGGAGTTTAAAGATAACCCGCTGCTGCACGCCGGTCATAATGAACCTGACTATCGCGACAACGCCGCCATTGCGCCGAAATGCGTAGTGGTGGTTGATCACTATGACTGGGAAGATGATGCTCCGCCGCGCACGCCGTGGGGCAGCACCATCATTTATGAAGCCCATGTCAAAGGATTAACGTACCTGCACCCGGAGATTCCGGTCGAGATCCGTGGCACTTATAAAGCCCTGGGGCATCCGGTGATGATCAACTATTTGAAACAGTTGGGCATTACCGCGCTGGAACTGCTGCCGGTGGCACAATTTGCCAGCGAACCACGTCTGCAACGCATGGGGCTTAGTAACTACTGGGGGTACAACCCGGTGGCGATGTTTGCGCTGCATCCGGCGTATGCCTGCTCGCCAGAAACGGCGCTGGATGAGTTTCGCGATGCAATCAAAGCACTGCATAAAGCGGGTATCGAAGTCATTCTTGATATCGTGCTCAACCATAGTGCGGAACTGGACCTCGACGGCCCGTTATTCTCGCTGCGTGGGATCGACAACCGTAGCTATTATTGGATAAGAGAAGACGGCGATTATCACAACTGGACCGGTTGTGGTAACACGCTCAATTTGAGTCATCCGGCGGTGGTAGATTATGCCAGCGCCTGCCTGCGTTATTGGGTAGAAACCTGCCACGTCGATGGTTTCCGCTTTGATCTGGCGGCAGTCATGGGCCGTACGCCAGAGTTTCGTCAGGATGCGCCGTTGTTTACCGCTATCCAGAACTGCCCGGTGCTCTCGCAGGTGAAGTTAATTGCTGAACCGTGGGATATCGCTCCTGGTGGTTATCAGGTGGGAAATTTCCCGCCGCTGTTTGCCGAGTGGAACGATCATTTCCGCGATGCAGCCCGTCGTTTCTGGCTGCATTATGATTTACCTCTGGGAGCGTTTGCCGGGCGTTTTGCTGCCTCCAGCGATGTTTTTAAACGTAATGGTCGTCTGCCGAGTGCCGCGATTAATCTCGTCACCGCGCATGACGGTTTTACGCTTCGCGACTGCGTTTGCTTCAACCATAAACACAATGAAGCAAACGGAGAAGAAAATCGCGACGGGACCAACAACAATTACAGTAACAATCATGGTAAAGAAGGGTTAGGCGGTACTCTTGATCTGGTTGAACGGCGGCGCGACAGCATTCACGCCCTGTTAACAACGTTGTTGCTCTCCCAGGGTACGCCGATGTTACTGGCCGGTGACGAACATGGTCACAGCCAGCGTGGCAATAACAATGCCTACTGTCAGGATAACCAATTAACCTGGTTGGACTGGTCGCAGGCAAGCAGTGGTTTAACCGCATTTACCGCCGCGTTAATCCATCTGCGCAAGCGCATTCCCGCTTTGATGGAGAATCGCTGGTGGGAAGAAGGCGACGGCAATGTCCGTTGGCTAAATCGATATGCTCAACCTTTAAGCACGGATGAGTGGCAAAACGGGCCGAAACAGCTGCAAATTCTGCTCTCGGATCGCTTTTTGATCGCAATTAACGCCACGCTTGAGGTAACAGAGATTGTTTTACCTGCTGGGGAGTGGCACGCCATTCCCCCATTCGCTGGAGAGGATAACCCAGTGATTACGGCTGTCTGGCAGGGACCTGCACACGGATTGTGTGTGTTCCAGAGATGATAAAAAAGGAGTTAGTCATGGTTAGTTTAGAGAAGAACGATCACTTAATGTTGGCGCGCCAGCTGCCATTGAAATCTGTTGCCCTGATACTGGCGGGAGGACGTGGTACCCGCCTGAAGGATTTAACCAATAAGCGAGCAAAACCGGCCGTACACTTCGGCGGTAAGTTCCGCATTATCGACTTTGCGCTGTCTAACTGCATCAACTCCGGGATCCGTCGTATGGGCGTGATCACCCAGTACCAGTCCCACACTCTGGTGCAGCACATCCAGCGCGGCTGGTCATTCTTCAATGAAGAAATGAACGAGTTTGTCGATCTGCTGCCAGCACAGCAGAGAATGAAAGGGGAAAACTGGTATCGCGGCACCGCAGATGCGGTCACCCAAAACCTCGACATTATCCGCCGTTATAAAGCGGAATACGTGGTGATCCTGGCGGGCGACCATATCTACAAGCAAGACTACTCGCGTATGCTTATCGACCACGTCGAAAAAGGCGCACGTTGCACCGTTGCTTGTATGCCAGTACCGATTGAAGAAGCCTCCGCGTTTGGCGTTATGGCGGTTGATGAGAACGATAAAATTATCGAATTCGTTGAAAAACCAGCTAACCCGCCGTCAATGCCGAACGATCCGAGCAAATCTCTGGCGAGTATGGGTATCTACGTCTTTGACGCCGACTATCTGTATGAACTGCTGGAAGAAGACGATCGCGATGAGAACTCCAGCCACGACTTTGGCAAAGATTTGATTCCCAAGATCACCGAAGCCGGTCTGGCTTATGCGCACCCGTTCCCGCTCTCTTGCGTACAATCCGACCCGGATGCCGAGCCGTACTGGCGCGATGTGGGTACGCTGGAAGCTTACTGGAAAGCGAACCTCGATCTGGCCTCTGTGGTGCCGGAACTGGATATGTACGATCGCAATTGGCCAATTCGCACCTACAATGAATCATTACCGCCAGCGAAATTCGTGCAGGATCGCTCCGGTAGCCACGGGATGACCCTTAACTCACTGGTATCCGGCGGTTGTGTGATCTCCGGTTCGGTGGTGGTGCAGTCCGTTCTGTTCTCGCGCGTTCGCGTGAATTCATTCTGCAACATTGATTCCGCCGTATTGTTACCGGAAGTATGGGTAGGTCGCTCGTGCCGTCTGCGTCGCTGCGTCATCGATCGTGCTTGTGTTATTCCGGAAGGCATGGTGATTGGTGAAAACGCAGAGGAAGATGCACGTCGTTTCTATCGTTCAGAAGAAGGCATCGTGCTGGTAACGCGCGAAATGCTACGGAAGTTAGGGCATAAACAGGAGCGATAATGCAGGTTTTACATGTATGTTCAGAGATGTTCCCGCTGCTTAAAACCGGCGGTCTGGCTGATGTTATTGGGGCATTACCCGCAGCACAAATCGCAGACGGCGTTGACGCTCGCGTACTGTTGCCTGCATTTCCCGATATTCGCCGTGGCGTGACCGATGCGCAGGTAGTATCCCGTCGTGATACCTTCGCCGGACATATCACGCTGTTGTTCGGTCATTACAACGGGGTTGGCATATACCTGATTGACGCGCCGCATCTCTATGATCGTCCGGGAAGCCCGTATCACGATACCAACTTATTTGCCTATACCGACAACGTATTGCGTTTTGCGCTGCTGGGGTGGGTTGGGGCAGAAATGGCCAGCGGGCTTGACCCATTCTGGCGTCCTGATGTGGTGCATGCGCACGACTGGCATGCAGGCCTTGCGCCTGCGTATCTGGCGGCGCGCGGGCGTCCGGCGAAGTCGGTGTTTACTGTGCACAACCTGGCCTATCAAGGCATGTTTTATGCACATCACATGAATGACATCCAATTGCCATGGTCATTCTTTAATATTCATGGGCTGGAATTCAACGGACAAATCTCTTTCCTGAAGGCCGGTCTGTACTATGCCGATCACATTACGGCAGTCAGCCCAACCTACGCTCGCGAGATCACCGAACCGCAGTTTGCCTACGGTATGGAAGGTCTGTTGCAACAGCGTCACCGTGAAGGGCGTCTTTCCGGCGTACTGAACGGCGTGGACGAGAAAATCTGGAGTCCAGAGACGGACTTACTGTTGGCCTCGCGTTACACCCGCGATACGTTGGAAGATAAAGCGGAAAATAAGCGCCAGTTACAAATCGCAATGGGGCTTAAGGTTGACGATAAAGTGCCGCTTTTTGCAGTGGTGAGCCGTCTGACCAGCCAGAAAGGTCTCGACCTGGTGCTGGAAGCCTTACCTGGTCTTCTGGAGCAGGGCGGGCAGCTGGCGCTACTCGGCGCGGGCGATCCGGTGCTGCAGGAAGGTTTCCTTGCGGCGGCAGCGGAATACCCCGGCCAGGTGGGCGTTCAGATTGGCTATCACGAAGCATTTTCGCATCGCATTATGGGCGGCGCGGACGTCATTCTGGTGCCCAGCCGTTTTGAACCGTGCGGCTTAACGCAACTTTATGGATTGAAGTACGGTACGCTGCCGTTAGTGCGGCGCACCGGTGGGCTTGCTGATACGGTTTCTGACTGTTCTCTTGAGAACCTTGCAGATGGCGTCGCCAGTGGGTTTGTCTTTGAAGATAGTAATGCCTGGTCGCTGTTACGGGCTATTCGACGTGCTTTTGTACTGTGGTCCCGTCCTTCACTGTGGCGGTTTGTGCAACGTCAGGCTATGGCAATGGATTTTAGCTGGCAGGTCGCGGCGAAGTCGTACCGTGAGCTTTACTATCGCTTGAAATAGTTTTCAGGAAACGCCTATATGAATGCTCCGTTTACATATTCATCGCCCACGCTTAGCGTAGAAGCTCTTAAGCACTCTATCGCTTACAAGCTGATGTTTACGATTGGCAAGGATCCGGTCGTCGCCAATAAACATGAATGGCTGAACGCAACGTTATTTGCTGTGCGCGATCGTCTCGTGGAGCGCTGGTTACGCTCAAACCGTGCCCAGTTGTCGCAAGAAACTCGTCAGGTTTACTACCTGTCGATGGAGTTTTTGATTGGTCGTACGCTTTCCAACGCCATGTTGTCGCTAGGAATTTACGAAGATGTACAGGGCGCACTGGAAGCGATGGGATTAAATCTCGAAGAGCTGATTGATGAAGAAAATGACCCGGGCCTCGGTAACGGTGGCCTGGGCCGTCTGGCGGCTTGCTTCCTCGATTCTCTGGCGACGTTAGGGTTGCCGGGGCGCGGTTACGGCATCCGCTATGACTACGGTATGTTCAAGCAGAACATCGTTAACGGTAGCCAGAAAGAGTCGCCTGACTACTGGCTGGAATACGGTAACCCGTGGGAATTCAAACGCCACAACACGCGCTATAAAGTCCGTTTTGGCGGTCGCATTCAGCAGGAAGGTAAAAAAACGCGCTGGATTGAAACCGAAGAGATTCTGGGAGTAGCTTACGATCAGATAATCCCAGGTTACGACACCGACGCGACCAACACGTTGCGTTTGTGGAGTGCCCAAGCCAGTAGCGAAATTAACCTCGGTAAATTCAACCAGGGCGACTACTTCGCGGCAGTGGAAGATAAAAACCACTCCGAGAACGTATCTCGCGTACTGTATCCGGACGACTCCACCTACTCCGGGCGTGAGCTACGACTGCGTCAGGAATACTTCCTGGTTTCCTCGACCATTCAGGACATTTTAAGCCGCCATTATCAGTTGCATAAAACCTACGATAACCTGGCGGATAAAATTGCGATTCACCTCAACGATACTCATCCGGTGCTGTCGATTCCTGAGATGATGCGTCTGCTGATCGATGAGCACCAATTTAGCTGGGACGACGCGTTTGAAGTGTGTTGTCAGGTCTTCTCCTACACCAACCACACGCTAATGAGCGAGGCGCTGGAAACCTGGCCAGTCGATATGCTGGGTAAAATTCTGCCGCGTCACCTGCAGATCATCTTTGAAATCAACGACTATTTCCTGAAAACCTTGCAGGAACAGTATCCGAACGATACCGATCTGCTGGGACGGGCGTCGATCATTGATGAATCAAACGGTCGTCGTGTGCGTATGGCCTGGCTGGCGGTTGTGGTGAGCCACAAAGTTAACGGTGTATCGGAGCTGCACTCTAACCTGATGGTGCAATCGCTATTTGCCGACTTTGCGAAAATCTTCCCGGGTCGTTTCACCAACGTCACCAACGGTGTGACGCCGCGTCGCTGGCTGGCGGTAGCGAACCCATCGCTTTCAGCCGTGTTGGACGAACACTTGGGCCGCAACTGGCGCACCGACCTTAGCCTGCTTAATGATCTGCAACAACACTGTGATTTCCCAATGGTTAATCACGCGGTGCATCAGGCGAAGCTGGAGAACAAAAAGCGTCTGGCGGAGTATATCGCCCAGCAGCTGAATGTGGTGGTAAATCCGAAATCGCTGTTCGATGTGCAAATCAAACGTATTCACGAATACAAACGTCAATTGATGAATGTGTTGCACGTGATCACCCGCTATAACCGCATCAAGGCCGACCCGGATGCGAAGTGGGTACCGCGCGTGAATATTTTTGGCGGTAAGGCGGCTTCGGCCTATTACATGGCGAAGCACATTATTCATTTGATCAATGACGTAGCGAAAGTGATCAACAACGATCCGCAGATTGGCGACAAGCTGAAAGTCGTGTTCATCCCGAACTACAGTGTTAGCCTGGCGCAGTTGATCATTCCGGCGGCCGATCTATCTGAACAGATTTCGCTGGCGGGGACGGAAGCTTCCGGCACCAGTAACATGAAGTTTGCGCTTAACGGCGCGCTGACTATCGGTACGCTGGACGGTGCGAATGTCGAGATGCTGGATCATGTCGGTGCTGACAATATCTTTATCTTTGGTAACACAGCGGAAGAAGTGGAAGAACTGCGTCGTCAGGGCTACAAACCGCGTGAATACTACGAGAAAGATGAGGAGCTGCATCAGGTGCTGACGCAAATCGGCAGCGGTGTATTCAGTCCGGAAGATCCGGGTCGCTATCGCGATCTGGTCGATTCGCTGATCAACTTCGGCGATCACTACCAGGTACTGGCGGATTATCGCAGCTATGTCGATTGTCAGGATAAAGTCGACGAACTCTACGAGCGTCAGGAAGAGTGGACCGCAAAAGCGATGCTGAACATTGCCAATATGGGCTACTTCTCTTCTGACCGTACGATCAAAGAGTACGCCGATCATATCTGGCATATTGATCCGGTGAGATTGTAAGTTCAAATACGGCTAAATACCGTGTGTTCCGCTGAAGTAATACAGAGTGGAACTCACGGTATTTCTATACACAATAAACAATAACTTTGATGTATGTTATTCTATTTAATATATACCATTAATATATATTAAATAACGATTGATGATAATGTTTTTGGTATTTTGTTATTTCAAATAATATTAATTTATTATGAATGCATTAATATTATTCATGTGATTTATGTTTTATTGCCCCTCTTACAACTCCACGTAAAAATAAATTTTATCATTATCAGTGTGTTATATGTGAGTATAAACTCACTTATTGCGGCTTTGGATTATTTTAGGTACATTACTAAGCAGCATATATAATATTATTCACTCAATTACTCTTCTAAAGAACCTTCTGGAATTAGCCAACGTCAGCTTATTTTTTTTGTGAGATATAACTTATTAACGCAGAATGTAAAAACACCAATGTTGCTTGGATTTTTTAACAAAAGGAAAGGTATAAATGAAATTCAATTTATCTAATTTATCCGCAGTATTACTGGCATCAGGTATGCTGATGTCTACTGCGGTAACCGCAGCACCCGGCGATGCAACACAATTTGGTGGGGCGGATACTGACTGGAGCACCGTTGATTATCCCAGGCTCACTGATATGGATGACAACGTTGATTCAATGGGGGGGAAAATCCGCTTTACTGGCCGTGTAGTGAAAGCTACCTGTAAGGTCGCAACCGATTCAAAACAGATTGAAGTTGTCCTGCCGGTTGTGCCTTCCAACCTTTTCACTGGTATCGACGTAGAAGCACAGGGGGCGAGCAACCAGACCGATTTCAATATTAATCTGACCGAATGTAGCAATACAGATGATCAGAAAATTGAGTTCCGTTTTACCGGTACTGCAGATAGCGCTAATAAAACGCTCGCTAACGAAGTAGAAGGATCAACGGATGCTGACAACAGCGGCAATGCGGGGGCGACTGGTGTAGGGATTCGAATTTACTCCAAAGGTACGACGAATAATGGTCTGATTAACCTGAATACCACTGCGGCAGAGGGTAGCGCCTCCACCGCCGCTTATACAATTCCAGGAAATGCTACGACCCATGATTTCAGCGCGGCCTTTACTGCAGGTTATGCTCAAAACGGTAGCACTGTTGCACCAGGTGTAGTTAAGTCAACAGCAAGTTTTGTTGTGCTGTACGAGTAAATATAAATACGATTTCAGGTTACAAAAAGTTGTAACCTGAGATTGAAATTATTTAATAGAGTATGAATAACAGATGTTATTTCATCAACAAGGATGCTGTATGAAATGTATTATTGGAAATAAAAAATGGGTTTGTGGATTCAGGGATGAATTAAAAGTATCACAAAATATTATACGCTCAGGGATTCTTTTTTTACTATCGATATTATTTATTAATAATGCGTCCGCGGGCGGGTTTGGCCTTGGCGTAACGCGATTGATTTATCCGGCAGAAAGTAAGCAAATAACACTCAGTGTGCAAAATAGCGGTGACAACACCAGTTATTTAATTCAATCATGGGTTGATGACAGTAAAACGGAAAAAAAGAGCCAGGATTTTGTTATCACTCCTCCCCTCTTTATGTTGCCAACGCGTAAAGAAGCTTCATTACGTATCATGTTTCTTGGTAAGACTAATTTGCCGACCGATCGTGAAACTTTGTATTGGATGAATGTTAAAGCAATTCCGCCAACAGATGAGAAAAATACACAGAAGAATACCTTACAGTTGGCATTACAAAACAAAATCAAGCTATTTTATCGCCCGGAAAATCTACCTGTGCAACCAGGAAAAGCACGAAATATGTTGCGGTTTAAGTATGAGGGAAAACAACTAAAAGTTATCAATCCTTCGCCTTATTACCTGACACTGACAGGAATTAAAGTACAAGGGAGTAAATTGCCCAATATGTTTGTACCACCGAAAAGTGATATTACGGTCTCGTCGCCAGTGACGTTGGCTGGTGAAATTACTTATCAAACAATTAATGACTTTGGCGCTACGACGGAGCGGCAGAAAGGAATAATGCAGTAACAACGGAATAGTTCAGATGCAACACAGGTCAGGGATATGAACCTAAAGCTCAAAAGATGCGAATATTGGATGGCGGCACAAAAGCAGATGAAACGGGTTGTGCCGCTTCTTCTGGTTATTATGCCTGCATGTTCAATCGCGGGAATGCGCTTTAACCCTGCTTTTCTGTCGGGTGATACTGAAGCTGTTGCTGACTTATCCCGCTTCGAGAAAGGGATGACTTATCTTCCTGGTAGCTATGAAGTCGAAGTTTGGGTCAATGATTCCCCTTTACTCTCTCGTACTGTAACTTTTAAAGCAGACGATGCGAATCAACTGATTCCCTGCCTTTCACTTGCTGACTTATTAAGCCTTGGAATTAACAAAAATGCGCTGCCAGAGCAGGCTTTGGCTTCATCTGAAAATAGTTGCCTTGATTTGCGTATCTGGTTTCCTGATGTGCATTACATGCCGGAGCTGGATGCACAGAGACTTAAACTGACCTTTCCGCAGGCGATAATAAAACGTGACGCCCGCGGATATATTCCACCAGAACAGTGGGATAACGGTATTACAGCTTTTTTGCTGAATTATGACTTTTCTGGTAATAACGATCGTGGTGATTACTCTTCAAATAACTATTATTTAAATCTTCGCGCTGGGATCAATATTGGTGCATGGCGTTTTCGCGATTATTCAACCTGGAGTCGTGGGAGTAATTCAGCAGGTAAACTGGAGCATATCAGTAGTACGTTGCAGCGCGTTATTATTCCTTTCAGAAGTGAATTAACGCTAGGAGATACATGGTCATCATCAGATGTTTTCGACAGTGTTAGTATTCGTGGCATAAAACTGGAATCTGACGAAAATATGTTGCCCGATAGTCAAAGTGGTTTCGCTCCCACGGTGCGCGGAATTGCGAAAAGTCGCGCTCAGGTAACAATCAAACAGAATGGTTATGTCATTTATCAAACCTATATGCCGCCGGGACCGTTTGAGATTAGCGATCTTAACCCGACATCATCTGCGGGAGATCTGGAAGTTACCATCAAAGAGTCTGATAATTCAGAAACTGTCTATACCGTACCTTATGCCGCTGTCCCCATCCTGCAACGAGAAGGTCATTCAAAATATTCTACTACGGTTGGCCAATATCGAAGCAATAGCTATAACCAGAAAAGTCCTTATATATTTCAGGGGGAATTAATTTGGGGTTTACCCTGGGATATTACGGCTTATGGTGGGGCACAATTCTCTGAGGATTACCGGGCGTTGGCGCTCGGCCTTGGCCTGAATCTGGGAGTATTTGGTGCAACATCGTTTGATGTTACTCAGGCTAACAGTTCGCTTGTGGATGGGAGCAAACATCAAGGGCAATCTTATCGTTTTCTTTATTCCAAATCGTTAGTTCAGACAGGAACAGCATTCCATATTATTGGCTATCGTTATTCAACCCAGGGCTTTTACACTTTAAGTGATACGACATACCAACAAATGTCAGGGACTGTTGTTGATCCAAAAATGTTAGATGATAAAGATTACGTTTATAACTGGAATGATTTTTATAACTTGCGTTATAGCAAACGTGGAAAATTTCAGGCTAGTGTATCGCAACCTTTCGGTAACTACGGGTCTATGTATTTATCGGCTAGTCAGCAAACATACTGGAATACTGATAAAAAAGATTCTTTATACCAAGTTGGTTATAACACCAGTATTAAGGGTATCTATCTAAATGTTGTGTGGAATTACAGTAAATCACCAGGGACAAATGCGGATAAAATTGTCTCGCTAAATGTCTCATTACCTATAAGTAATTGGTTATCTTCCACGAATGATGGGCGCTCATCATCGAATGCCATGACTGCAACGTATGGTTATAGTCAGGATAACCACGGACAGGTAAACCAATATACGGGGGTATCTGGTTCTCTGTTGGAGCAGCATAATCTCAGTTATAACATACAACATGGTTTTGCTAATCAGGATAATAGCAGTAGTGGTTCTGTTGGTGTTAATTATCGTGGGGCATATGGTTCCTTGAATTCCGCCTACAGTTACTATAATGAAGGTAATCAACAAATAAACTATGGCATCAGTGGTGCTCTTGTTGTACATGAAAATGGTCTTACGTTGAGTCAACCATTAGGTGAAACTAATGTTTTGATAAAAGCGCCCGGAGCGAATAATGTGGATGTTCAGCGGGGGACAGGAATATCCACTGACTGGCGTGGATATGCAGTTGTTCCTTATGCAACAGAATATAGACGTAATAATATTTCATTAGATCCTATGTCAATGAATATGCATACTGAACTGGATATCACTTCCACTGAAGTTATTCCGGGAAAAGGTGCGTTAGTTCGTGCAGAGTTTGCTGCTCATATCGGTATTCGTGGTTTGTTCACAGTTCGTTATCGTAATAAATCAGTCCCATTCGGTGCTACAGCCAGCGCTCAGATTAAAAACAGTAGTCAAATTACCGGGATTGTCGGCGATAATGGACAACTTTATCTCTCAGGATTGCCTTTAGAAGGTGTTATTAATATCCAGTGGGGAGACGGTGTTCAGCAAAAATGTCAGGCTAATTACAAGCTCCCTGAAACAGAACTGGATAATCCTGTTAGCTATGCAACTCTGGAGTGCCGCTAATGAATTTAATATTCTCTAAATATTCTGTATTTTTTATTTTTTTCGCTTTTTTTGCTTTTCCGCTCTCAGGGCAGGCCAATGATTCAGTTGTTGTTACATTTACTGGGATTTTGTTGGCAAAAAGCTGTGACATTACTACCGGAAGTAAAGATCAGTCGGTAAAAATGGGCACTTATGATGCTAATGAATTTTTAAATGTAGGTGATGTTTCTCCGAGTCAAACGTTTACGATTAATGTACAAGGATGCCCGACTGCAAAAAGTACTGTTTATAGTTCTGGTGTGAGCGCCAATGTGCGGTTTACTGGTGATGCAGATGCTATTAATAGCGCATTACTGCGTATCTCCGCCGGTGCAGATAGTGCGACTGGACTGGGAATAGAAATATTGGATAACAATGATGTGGCGATTGCCATTAATGGTGAATCAGGTTTTCGTGATTTAGTGTTAAATGAAAACGGTGATGCTAATTTGACGTTTAAACTTCGCTATAAATCAACTCAGGAAAATGTACATGCCGGGCAAGCAAATGCTCTGTTGTATTTTGATATCGATTATCAGTGAGGGAGATATGAAGATATTCATTAGTTTATTTTTGTTTATAATATCAACAAGTTCTTTTGCTGATGATATCACTCATGCCGGAGTGGTTCGTATTGAAGGGTTAATTACCGAAAAAACCTGCATTATTTCTGATGAGTCAAAAAATTTTACAGCTAATATGCCAGACGTACCCAGTAGTTCGGTAAGGAGTGCAGGAGACGTTACTGAAAAGGTTTATTTTTCCATAACGTTAACCCGCTGTGGTAGTGATGTTGGCAACGCGTATATAAAGTTTACCGGTAATACAGTTTCAGAAGATGCCAGTTTATATAAGCTGGAAGAAGGCTCGGTAGAGGGGCTTGCACTCACGATTTTTGATAAGAATAAAGGTAGTATTAGTAATGATGTTAAAAGCATCGGTTTTTCACTTACACCATCGGTTGATAATATATTGCATTTTTTTGCGGCTTACAAAGCATTAAAAAATAATGTACAACCAGGGGATGCAAATGCGTCAGTATCGTTTATGGTTAGCTATGATTAAGGTTACCATAGTATTATTCCTCCTGATATTTCCTACTGCACAAGCAGGATTAGTAATCGGTGGAACGCGTTTTGCGTATCCGGAAAATAAGTCCTCAATATCTGTTGAACTCAAAAACACTTCAGACAGAGATATGTTAGTCAAGGTTGCAGTCTCCCCTGATGATGCTCGTCAGTTGACGGGAACGGTTGAATCTTTGCCCTCATTTTCTGGAACGGTATTTATCGCAACTCCGCCACTGTTTGTTTTGAAGCCTGACAAAAATACAAAAATAAGAATTAATCGTGTCGGTGGTAGTTTACCTGCCGACCGGGAAAGTTTATTTATACTTAATGTTGCTGCATTACCATCGTTGGAAAATAGTCATCCAACCAAAACTGATAATCAATTGCAAATAGCGGTCCGCAATCGTATGAAAATATTCTATCGGCCATCAAATTTGTCTGAAGACCCCAATATGTCATATCAAAAATTGCGCTGGGTACGAAAAAATGAAATTGTTACCGTTTATAATCCAGGCCCCAGGTATGTGACACTCTATAACCTTCATGTTGATGGTAAAGTTATGGATGGTGGTATGATCGCACCATTTAGCCACCGCCAACAATCATGGTGTAAATCGCAAGGGGTTTGTGAAATAACATGGCAGACATTGGACATTTATAATAATGTATTGCCTGCATGGAAAGTAAATATGAATCCGTTGCAGATGGATGTGTTAGGCTCACAAGTTAAAACGGATTAGTAAAAGGAAATCATATGATTACTTATGCCGGATATAAAGTGAAAATTATTTTTATAATTTTTTTATTCTTAGTTTGCCATGTCGTAGCCTATGCTGAAATGGGCCGGGATCGTGAATTTTGCTATCCTGGGACTCCAGAAAACAATACTACCCCAGCGACCTTTTTTTATGATTTTGGTACAGTTATTATTTCAGATGTTAACAACAATTCAGCTGGTACTGTTTTACCATCTCAAAACTGGAAAATAGGTCGATATAAAGCATACTGTAATTCTTTTGATGATTATGAAGTTTATTTTTCAGGTATTTCAGGAATAGATCCTTCAGGTGCTTCAGGTAATCCACAGGGAGCGGATATATTTATTCCTGTTACGCATGAAATATCTATTTCAACACATATAAAGCTCTACAATAGAAATGGGACGATGACAGATAAAACAGTACCATTCGAGAACTATAGTACTAATTATCCTACTGACAGAAGTAAAGCAGATTACTGGTCTTCAGGAACAGAAGGCTATATTAAAATTAGGTTGGATAAAAAAATCATCTCTGATGTTTCTCTGAATAATGTACTTTTAGTTTCATTGTATGCCAGTCAGCGGCAAACGGAACATGGGCCAGTACCATTATTTAATGCCTGGATCAGTAACCTGGATATTCAGGTTCCGCAAGGCTGCACAATTAATGAGGGTACGAGTTTTACTGTTAATATGCCGGATGTGTGGGCCAGTGAATTGAGCCGGGCTGGTGCTGGAGCGAAGCCTGCTGGTGTTACTCCTGTAGCAACAACTATTCCGATTAATTGTACGAATAAAGATACAGATGCGGTAATGACGTTGGTATTCGACGGTAACATTTCCGCCACACGTGATACCAATGGGAAACAAAGCATTATTCAGGCACAGGATAATCCTGATGTTGGTATTATGATTATGGATAGCCAGCAAAACTCCGTAGATTTAAATGCTCTGGCAACATCAGTAGGCGTTCCGTTCAGATTGGTGGAAAACCAGGCTGCTTCTGCGCAAACTGCTGATGTTACTTTCCTGGCTTTACCTGTTAGTACAACTGGAAAAGTGCCTGCGGCAGGTCGTTATAATGCACTGGCTATATTGCGAGTGGAATATCAGTAATTTTTGAGCTAGTACAGAATCGGTTTAGCCATCACCGCAAAATAAAATGCAATAATAGGGATGAACAGAATGTAAAACAAAAAAATATTTTTAATTCTACAGGGGAAAAACCTGGTGGAAAATGTAGGTTATGTGCCGATGTATAAAACGTTGCATTAAGGCGAGTAATAAAAATGGAATTAGTTAATACATTATTTGCAAGCCTCGCTGGTACTGATCCTTTCACAGGCGTGGATATTACGATTGCCAACTGCAAATCGGCATACTGGGATGAAGGCATTGTCCAGCAACTCATTAATCAGGTCCTGGATGAAGGGGAAAAATTCGTCGGTGCTGCCGGTCTTGAGGGATTGCTTCGATATAATGTCACATTAAATATTGGCTTAACCTCCAGCAATGTATGGCCGGGATTTTCCCTCGATACCGCCACGATCGGTCGTCTTTGTGCCTGTGGTGCTGATTTTGGATTTGACCCCTATATCAGTGATGTACCAGATGTTCAATGTGACCTGAATACGACAAATGACTTTACCGTTCATTTTACGGCAATGCTCAATCCGGATGAGCGGGTGATCATAGCAAAGCGCCCGCTTAAAAAATGTGACTCTTGGATTGAGGATGTTTATATCTTTCAGGTGTTTAAAGAAGCATGGAAATTCCATACCGATAACAGCTTACGCGGATTTCGCGATAAGCAGGCTAAACTGAAACTCTACGCGCGTCATTACTCAGTGGAAAATTGCACAGAGGAAAGCTGTCGGGATTGTAATTATTGCATTCGGCCCAGCTTTTCCCTCTCTCGTAGTTCCATTATTCGCCTGAATGCGGCGAATGCTCGTTTTGTTTATCAACCCTTTACACGCGACCAGCGGAAGAGGGGGTAATTATGCAACCCAGCCCCGCCATGCAGGCATTAATTGAGCAGGTTTATCATATTTTTCGTCGTTATCCGGTGCCGCAGAAATTTGTGGTTTGTTGTGAATATTGCCTGAGTCAGCAGGAACAAAAGGCATTACGGAATACATCGTTACGAGCGATCCCGTATTCCTTAATCAATGCCTGGAATAGTAGTCCAGGACCTGATCCGCAAAACAGCGATGAGGTTCGTTATTTTCTGCCTCGTTTACTGGAGTTTGTTGTGCAGGGGCAATTTGACAATATTCACGAAGTATTTTCTCTACGGCGTATAAACCTTGCCAGTAAAGAAAACTGGCGTGAGGATGAACGGGAAATATTGCAGCAATTTGCTTGCCAGTATATGACTGATTGGGTATCCGGGGATGAGGCTGTCGAATTACAGTACATGCTGGAAATGTTTTTCCGTGCCGATATCGCTCTTTCGCCATTGCTTGATGCCATTATTTCAGTTCCCGGATTTTGGTCGGCAGCGTCTCTTGCCTGTTTATTGAATACGTATCGTGACGGTTATATCAGAGATAACCAGGACGATATCGATAAAGCCATTACCACTCAAACTAATACTTGGGCTAGTAATAATCAATCCATCCTGAAAGAACGCGCGCGGCAGGCGATTGAGAATCCGCTTAAGCAGCCCGAACAGGGCACACAGTATCAGATCTGGGAAGACGACTGGATGATTGATGAGTGTTTATGCGCGATGTATGACGCATCATCCGAATCACCAGGAAAATAAAAATGATTAAATTCCGGCTTTATATTCCCCCTGTAATTCTCGGTTTTGTTATCGTACCATTATTGGTATGGCCGACGGTTATTGCCTTAGCCGTACTTATATTCACGTTAACTTTTCTGGCGGAAATAATATTCTCCTTTCCGCTCCTGGTTGTGCGTATTTCTCTTCAGGAATTACAACTTGAGTTAATGGTTGAATATGCACTTTTTTTCAGTGTAATGGGTGGCATCGGTTGGCAATTCTCCCGCAGAATGCCTCCTGAATTAAAAAACAGACTGCATTGCTGGCTGGTCTTTTCTCCGGCCTATTTCTGGTTAATTCTCTCGAATTTCATTCTTTATATTACTCCAGAGAAATCAGCGTTGCTGGAAAATATCCGAAACTTCTTTCTGACGTTTGTCTGGCTTCCCCTGAATTTTTCCCCTTTTTGGCCGCAGCCGTGGACTGATTTTGTCGGCCCGATTAGTGCACAGCTTGGTTTTGCGTTGGGATATTACTGCCAGTGGTGTAGCAAAAATAGAAGCCAGGGGCAGAAGTGGGTTGAGTGGGGAACGTGCTTAAGTTTGGCGATTTTAGCTCAGGGGCCGTTATTCAATTATTTACAATGAATAGTCTAAGGAATTCAAATAGCCCGGTTGCACTTCACAACCGGGCATCATCCTTACGACGCCTGCGACAACCTCTGCTGCGTATATTCCACCAGCCACTGACTCACACGAGATTGTTGATCCGCATTTAGCCACATGCCTTGTTTCGTGCGACGCCACAGGGCATCGTCGGCGCGGCGGACCCATTCGTGATCCACCAGATATTTCAGCTCCGCTTCGTAGAACTCATGACCGAAATCTTCACCGAGGTCGCTTATCGCCCCGGCATTGCCGAGCAGCAGTTCGCTGTTGCTGCCGTAAGTGCGCGCGTAGTGACGTGCCAGCGATTCGGTCAGGAACGGGTAACGGCGGCGCAGGCGGGCGGCGTAATCGTCACGGTCGCCTTCAATGGCACCACCCGGCAGCACGCTCTCTTTCGTCCACGCCGGACCAATGCCCTGATAATATGGCGTCAGTTTTTCCAGCGCGTGCTCCGCCAGTTTGCGGTAGGTGGTCAGCTTACCGCCGAATACCGACAGCAGCGGGGTTTTGCCGTTTTCATCATGGATATCAAGGGTGTAATCACGGGTAATGGCCTGCGGCGAGTCGGACTCATCATCACATAGCGGACGCACGCCGGAGTAGGTCCAGACGATATCGTCCCGGCTTAACTGCTTTTTAAAGTGCGTGTTATACACTTTCAACAGGTAATTGATTTCACTCTCTTCAATCTTCACTGCTTTTGGATCGCCTTTGTATTCCACATCGGTGGTGCCGATGATGGAAAACTCGTCCATCCACGGGATCACGAAGACAATACGTTTATCTTCGTTTTGCAGAATGTAGGCTTGCTTCTGGGTATGCACACGCGGCACCACAATATGGCTGCCTTTGATCAGGCGAATGCCATAAGGTGAAGGCAGATGCATCCCGTCGTCGAAAAATTGTTTCACCCACGGGCCGGTAGCATTAACCAGGCCGCGCGCCTGCCATGTATATTTTTTGCCGGTATCGATATCTTCCGCTTCCACAATCCACAGGCCTTTTTCGCGGCGAGCAGACGTGGCACGAGTACGAGTAAGCACTTCACCGCCTTTACGCACCACCATCTGGGCGTTGGCGAGTACCAGACGGGCGTCGTCTACCCAACAGTCAGAATATTCGAATCCGCGCTTAATTTCCGGTTTTAACACTGAGTTTGCGCCAAAACGCAAACCGGTTGATCCCGGCAGGCTGGTGCGCTTACCCAGATGATCGTACATAAACAGACCAATGCGAATCATCCACGCCGGGCGCAGATGCGGACGATGCGGCAGGCGAAAACGCATCGGGAAGGCGATATGCGGGGCCATTTTCAGTAGCACTTCACGTTCAGCCAGCGCCTCGCTGACCAGGCGGAATTCATAGTGCTCAAGGTAGCGCAGGCCACCGTGAATGAGTTTTGAACTGGCGGAAGAGGTCGCGCAAGCGAGATCCTGCGCCTCCAGCATCAGCACGGATAAACCGCGTCCAGCGGCGTCTGCCGCGATACCAGCACCATTGATGCCACCACCTATCACAATCAGATCTTTGGTTTCCATGCTGCCCTCATTCACTTTCGTTAAAGTTCATAAATGTTCGTTATCGAACATATTAGCAAAGAATCGCGCTTTGGGTAACATTGAAAAAACATTTTAGAGTGATATGTGTAACATTATGGCGTTTATCTGCCGCTTCGACGTAAACTGTGCGGTAAATTTGCCCACTTGTTTGTAAAGAAAGAGAGACGCATGGATCAGTTCGAATGTATTAACGTTGCCGACGCGCACCAGAAGTTGCAGGAAAAAGAGGCGGTGCTGGTCGATATTCGCGATCCACAGAGTTTCGCAATGGGGCATGCGGCGCAGGCTTTCCATTTAACCAACGACACATTGGGCGCGTTTATGCGTGATAACGACTTCGATACGCCAGTCATGGTGATGTGTTACCACGGTAATAGCAGCAAAGGCGCGGCGCAGTATCTGCTGCAACAGGGCTACGATGTGGTCTACAGCATTGATGGCGGCTTTGAAGCCTGGCAGCGCCAGTTTCCCGCAGAGGTGGCGTACGGCGCGTAACGCTTTATACTGTCCCCTTTTGTGTGGAATAAGCGACAGCAACGATGTTGATGATTACCTCTTTTGCTAACCCCCGAGTGGCGCAGGCGTTTGTTGATTACATGGCGACGCAGGGTGTTATCCTCACGATTCAACAACATAACCAAAGCGATGTCTGGCTGGCGGATGAGTCCCAGGCCGAGCGCGTGCGGGCGGAGCTGGCGCGTTTTCTCGAAAACCCGGCAGATCCGCGTTATCTGGCGGCCAGCTGGCAGGCGGGCCATACCGGCAGTGGCCTGCATTATCGCCGTTATCCTTTCTTTGCCGCCTTGCGTGAACGCGCAGGTCCGGTAACCTGGGTGATGATGATCGCCTGCGTGGTGGTGTTTATCGCCATGCAAATTCTCGGCGATCAAGAAGTGATGTTATGGCTGGCCTGGCCATTCGATCCGACGCTGAAATTTGAGTTCTGGCGTTACTTCACCCACGCGTTAATGCACTTCTCGCTGATGCATATCCTCTTTAACCTGCTCTGGTGGTGGTATCTCGGCGGTGCGGTGGAAAAACGCCTCGGTAGCGGTAAGCTAATTGTCATTACGCTTATCAGCGCCCTGTTAAGCGGCTATGTGCAGCAAAAATTCAGCGGGCCGTGGTTTGGCGGGCTTTCTGGCGTGGTGTATGCGCTGATGGGCTACGTCTGGCTACGTGGCGAACGCGATCCGCAAAGTGGCATTTACCTGCAACGTGGGTTAATTATCTTTGCGCTGATCTGGATTGTCGCCGGATGGTTTGATTTGTTTGGGATGTCAATGGCGAACGGAGCACACATCGCCGGGTTAGCCGTGGGTTTAGCGATGGCTTTTGTTGATTCGCTCAATGCGCGAAAACGAAAATAATTCCAGGGATTTAGAAATGAAACAAACACAACGTCACAACGGTATTATCGAACTGGTTAAACAGCAGGGTTATGTCAGTACCGAGGAGCTGGTGGAGCACTTCTCCGTCAGCCCGCAGACTATTCGCCGCGACCTCAACGAACTGGCAGAGCAAAACCTGATCCTGCGCCATCATGGCGGTGCGGCGCTGCCTTCCAGTTCGGTTAACACGCCATGGCACGATCGTAAAGCCACCCAGACCGAAGAAAAAGAGCGCATCGCCCGCAAAGTGGCGGAGCAAATTCCTAATGGCTCGACGCTGTTTATCGATATCGGCACCACCCCGGAAGCGGTGGCGCACGCGCTGCTCAATCACAGCAATTTGCGCATTGTCACCAACAATCTTAACGTCGCTAACACGCTGATGGTAAAAGAGGATTTCCGTATTATTCTCGCCGGTGGCGAATTACGCAGCCGCGATGGCGGGATCATTGGCGAAGCGACACTCGATTTTATCTCCCAGTTCCGCCTTGATTTCGGCATTCTGGGGATCAGCGGCATTGACAGTGACGGCTCGCTGCTGGAGTTCGATTACCACGAAGTTCGCACCAAACGCGCCATTATTGAGAACTCGCGCCACGTTATGCTGGTTGTCGATCACTCGAAATTTGGCCGTAACGCGATGGTCAATATGGGCAGTATCAGCATGGTAGATGCCGTCTACACCGACGCCCCGCCGCCAGTAAGCGTGATGCAGGTGCTGACGGACCACCATATTCAACTGGAGCTGTGCTGATCCTGCATTGCTTCCCATGTCAGACCAAAACGCGCCAGGTATTTGCGTAGCCGATCCGCGTCATTGACGCTGGCTTTACCCTGGCGCGAAATGTCAAACAGTTCACGTCCGGCAGCAGAAAGCGACTTTGCCTGGCGGCAGATAGCGATAACGTGTTCCAGTTGCATACGGTCGAAGAGATCGATGTTTTCTGCCTCTGCGCCCAGCAACGCCGTAAGCGTGGAGGGGCGACTCTCCTGCCAGTTATAGCGCAGACGGTTGATCTCATCTTCCACCGTATCCAGTGTGATGCGTCCGCTAGTGGCAAAGGTGGCCATCCGCGTGACGCTGGCAGAAAGTTCGCGAAAGTTACCGCGCCATGTTGCCTGGGGAGAGGTCGCAAAGGCCAGCCAGGCACGCCGCGCTTCGGTGTTAAAACGCACGCTGTCGCCAGTGAGTGAGGAGTGGCGCTCCACTTCATAATCCAGGTTCGGTTCAATATCTTCCTGGCGTTGGCGTAATCCTGGCAAGGTGAAGGTCCAGAGATTTATTCGCGCGTACAGGTCTTCACGAAATTTGCCTTCGGCAACCAACTGGCGCAAATCACGCACCGTTCCGGCGATAAGCTGAAAATCACTGCTCACCTGGCGATCGCTGCCAAACGGGTAAAAGGTTTTCTCTTCAATGGCTTTCAGCAGCATTGCCTGTTCGTCTGCGCCCAGTTCGCCAATCTCATCAAGAAACAACATTCCGCCGTTGGCGCTGCGTAATAATCCTTCACGCGATTCCCGCGCCCCGGTAAACGCGCCTTTCACATGACCAAACAGCGTCGACATGGCGGTATCGCCGCGCAGGGTGGCGCAGTTCACTTCCACAAACGCGCCGCTAAACTGATGCCGCGCCTGTTTTAGCTCGAAGATACGTCGTGCCAGAAATGACTTACCTGCACCGGTCGGGCCGTTAAGCAGGATCGGTGCGCGGGATTTTATCGCCACTTTTTCAATCTGCTCAATCATGCGGTTGAAGTGGGAGTTACGCGTGGCAATACCGGACTTAAGAAAATCAAGCGTTTGCTGGCGTTCCTCGGCAAAGCGGCTGGCGATGGCGTTATAACGGCTTAAATCGAGATCGATAATCGTCACTGCGCCAGGGCTATCGGGCCGCTCTTTTTTGCGCGGTGGTGAAGATTGTATCAACCGGGTGGGCAGGTAACGCGCTTCTGCCAGCAGAAACCAGCAAATCTGCGCGACGTGGGTGCCGGTGGTGATGTGAATTAAATACTCTTCTTTATCAGGTTGGAACGCGTAACCACGGGCGAAATCATGCAGGCAGGCGTAAACTTCTTCGAAATCCCACGGGTTATGCAGTTCAATCTCAACGCCCACCACTTTTGTTTCTGGCGAAACGCTGGCGATATCGCGTTTAAGCGTTTCGAACAGCGAGCGCGAGCGGGCGTCGTGCAATAATTCCAGCCGATCGATAACTAACGATTCTTGCTGGCATAGACAGAGTGTCGGACGCCATTTTGACCAGCGCTGACTGCCGCGCCCGGCATAATCCAGCACCGTTCCGACAAAGCCAAAAGCCACTGTTTTACGCATCTTAGATATCCTTATAAAAGACGAGATTTCATTATCGGTAAATCGGCTTTGCGGGAAATCTCCGTTTACGGACGTAAAAATATAATATTTTTAAAAACAATGAATTAAAAAATTAAGATGCTTATTTGATTTTCTGGCACGACGGTTGCAATTATCAGGACAGCAAACAACGAAAAGAGAAAAACAAAATGAATTACGAATTACTGACCACTGAAAATGCTCCGGTAAAAATGTGGACCAAAGGCGTGCCGGTAGAAGCCGATGCGCGTCAGCAACTTATTAATACCGCGAAGATGCCGTTTATTTTCAAACATATTGCGGTAATGCCTGATGTACACCTGGGTAAAGGTTCCACCATTGGTAGCGTGATCCCGACCAAAGGGGCGATTATTCCGGCGGCGGTGGGCGTGGATATTGGCTGTGGAATGAACGCACTGCGTACCGCGTTAACGGCGGCGGACCTGCCTGAAAACCTGGCAGAGCTGCGTCAGGCGATTGAAACGGCCGTACCGCACGGACGTACTACCGGGCGTTGTAAACGTGATAAAGGCGCATGGGAAAATCCGCCTGTTAACGTCGATGCGAAATGGGCTGAGCTGGAAGCCGGTTATCAGTGGTTAACGCAAAAATATCCCCGTTTCCTTAACACTAACAACTATAAACACCTGGGAACGCTGGGAACGGGTAACCACTTTATTGAAATCTGCCTTGATGAGTCGGACCAGGTGTGGATTATGCTGCACTCCGGTTCACGCGGAATTGGTAACGCCATCGGAACTTATTTTATCGATCTGGCGCAAAAAGAGATGCAGGAAACGCTTGAAACGTTGCCATCGCGTGACCTGGCGTACTTTATGGAAGGTACGGAATACTTTGATGATTACCTGAAAGCCGTGGCTTGGGCGCAGCTTTTTGCCAGCCTTAACCGCGATGCGATGATGGAAAACGTGGTAACGGCGTTGCAGAGCGTTACGCAGAAAACGGTAAAACAGCCACAAACGCTGGCGATGGAAGAGATCAACTGTCACCACAACTATGTGCAAAAAGAACAGCACTTTGGCGAAGAGATCTATGTGACGCGTAAAGGTGCGGTGTCTGCGCGTGCTGGTCAATATGGAATTATTCCCGGTTCGATGGGGGCGAAAAGCTTTATCGTCCGTGGGCTGGGAAATGAAGAGTCGTTCTGTTCGTGCAGCCACGGTGCCGGGCGGGTAATGAGCCGTACTAAAGCGAAAAAACTGTTCAGTGTGGAAGATCAAATCCGTGCCACCGCGCATGTGGAGTGCCGTAAAGATGCCGAGGTGATCGACGAAATCCCGATGGCGTATAAAGATATTGATGCGGTGATGGCGGCACAAAGCGATCTGGTGGAAGTTATCTATACCCTGCGTCAGGTGGTGTGCGTAAAAGGATAAATGATGAAAAGGATGATTGCGCTGGATGGCGCACAGGGCGAAGGCGGCGGGCAGATCCTGCGCTCGGCGCTGAGCCTGTCGATGATAACCGGCCAGCCATTTACCATCACCGGCATTCGTGCCGGGCGGGCGAAACCGGGGCTGTTGCGCCAACATCTGACCGCGGTAAAAGCGGCTGCGGAAATTTGTAGGGCAACGGTGGAAGGCGCTGAGCTGGGGTCGCAGCGTCTGGTCTTCCGACCTGGCACCGTGCGCGGCGGCGATTACCGCTTTGCTATCGGTAGCGCCGGAAGTTGTACGCTGGTGCTGCAAACGGTGCTGCCCGCGCTGTGGTTTGCCGATGGACCTTCGCGTGTTGAAGTGAGCGGCGGCACCGATAACCCGTCGGCCCCGCCTGCGGATTTTATCCGCCGGGTGCTGGAGCCGCTGCTGGCGAAAATAGGAGTTCATCAGCAAACCACGCTGTTACGTCACGGTTTTTATCCTGCCGGAGGCGGCGTGGTAGCAACGGAAGTCTCACCGGTGGCATCGTTTAATAGCTTGCAACTTGGCGAGCGCGGGAACATTGTGCAGATGCGTGGAGAGGTGCTATTAGCTGGCGTGCCGCGCCATGTCGCTGAGCGTGAAATCGCTACACTGGTGGGTAGTTTTTCCTTGCATGAACAGAATATTCATAACCTGCCGCGCGACCAGGGGCCGGGTAATACCGTCTCGCTTGAAGTCGAAAGTGAAAATATCACCGAACTCTTTTTTGTCGTCGGTGAAAAGCGCGTCAGTGCCGAAGTGGTGGCTGCGCAGTTAGTGCAAGAGGTGAAACGTTACCTGGCGAGCCCTGCGGCGGTAGGGGAGTATCTCGCTGACCAGCTGGTACTGCCAATGGCGTTAGCGGGCGCGGGAGAATTTACGGTCGCCCATCCCTCATGCCATCTGCTGACCAATATTGCGGTGGTGGAGCGTTTCTTGCCAGTGCGGTTTAGTCTGGTGGAGGCGGATGGCGTAACGCGGGTGAGCATTGAATGATATAAAGATGTAAGCCGGATCCGACGTATTATCCGGCTAAACTCACACTCCATATCCCATCATCTTCAGCAGTTTCTGCGCGTGTTGTACCGCGGCCTGACGGTGGGCGACACCGAGTTTTTGGTACAGATTGCGGATATGCGTTTTGATGGTGGTTGCCGCTACTTCCAGCTCGCCTGCAATTTGCTCATTGCTGTAACCGGAGTAAATCAGCCCCAGGACCTGCCATTCACGTTGGGTCAACGGGCTGGTGCGGATCAGCTCTGGCACTTCCGGATGATTTAGCAGACGTTCAACGAAATTCTCATCGAAATGGGCGAATTTATGCCGATGATGTTGATTGATTTCTCGCAGAATACGCTGTGCGCGATGCTGTTCCAGCTCCGGCAGCGTATTGAGTTGAATAAGCTGGCGCAGTTGTTGCGCCATCGCTTCGCCTTCGATGACAAAATGACTGATAAATCCGGTGCGATTCGCCAGTTTTAATGCGTCCAGCAACACACGCTGGGCGTCACTTTTACGTCCGGCCTGCCAGTACAGTTGATTAAGCAGCAACAGGTTACGGTTGAGATCGCTCATCAACCGCAGACTGCGGGCATTTTCATTGAGTTCTTCGAGGACAATTTCCGCAGATTCAAACTCGCCCAGCAAGATTTGTGCACGGGCAATGTTGCGCCATTGACCTTGCAGGAAGTGGTTGTTCGCAAACTCCGGTTTAGCCGTATGACGCAACCAGTTGGCAGCGGCGGCTTTATCGCTGGTCATTTGCCAGTAAATCACCCGGACTTTGTTGGCGTTAGAGATCCAGTCGCTGTGATATTTGCCATTCCCCAGCAGGTTTTCCAGACGGTTCAGCTGGCTACGGGCGTTATCTAAATCACCACGGGCCAGCGAGCATTGAATCAACATTGCCAGGCACTGAAGCTGTTGCTGTGGCTGATAAGACGACAAGACTTCAATCCCGCTGCGCGCCGACGCTTCAGCTTCATCCAGCCGTGCCCAGGCCCATAACAGCTGCGCACGGATGCGTACCAGAAACTCATGCATTGGCAGCTGTTCCAGATGCTGCTCGTTGATCAGCTGGAACGCTTTTTCCTGCGTTTCCCACGCGGTTTGCAGGAACCCTTGGGCAAACAGAATTTCACTTTGCTGGATTAAACTCCACAAAGCGTAGTGCCAGACATCGTGCTGGCGTGCCATCTGTTCGGTTTGCTGCATTAACGCCAGTGAGCGGGTCAATTCGCCTTTGCAGTGCAACACTTCACCCAGCACCGAGGTTGCCACAATGCGGCTATAGAACCAGCCCGGCGGCAGCTCTTCCAGTGCCAGTTTTGCCAGCCGTTCCGCTTCATCCGGGTTACCATCGTTAATCGCCACCTGGGCGCGCAGAGCGTTAAATTCTGCGTGCATGGTGCCTTCTCTGATGTCCTTGATTTCATGTTCAGCGCGGGCCAGCAGGGTGTTAACTTCGCCGTAGCGATGCTGGCTTTGCATCAGCCACGCCTGCAATAACACCAACTGCGGATTTTCCAGCAAACTGTCCCACGGCAGGGCCTTAAGTGACTCTTCCAGCAGCGACAGTTCGCTATGGTTGAACAAACTCCAGGCGTGATTAAGCAGAATATCGCGCAGCATCAGCGCATCGCCTGCCGCCAGCGCATGATGAATCGCTTCGCTGGGAAATCCCTGGGCCATCCAGCTTTCTGCGGCGGCACGGTGGATTTCCGGCAGCTCCGCCGCCAGTTCCCACTGGCAGCGCTGGCGCAGGAAGTTACCAAACAGTGGGTGATAGCAAAACCACTCGCCGGTATCATCCATCCGCTGTAAAAACAGCCCCTGACGCTCAATCTCTTCGAGGCGCATTTGCCCGTTTTCTTCGCCGGTCACACGGGTGATGAGTGCATCGTTCATTGAGCGCAAAATGGCGCTTTTCAACAGAAAATGGCGCGTTGCGAGATCGACGTTATCCAAAACCTCATCGACCAGATAATCCGAAAGATGGCTGGCATTGATTCCCGCCAGGCGGCGTGCCGACTTATGGGCTGAGTGAGTATTCTGCCGGGCGGAGAGGGCGATTAGCTGCAGTGCCGTCGCCCAACCGGAAACATCATCACAAATCCGACTGCTTTCTGCAGCTTCAATCGGCGATGACAGACGGCAATCAAAAAACTGCTTCGCTTCCTGATGGGTAAATGCCAGTTGCTGACTGCCAATTTCCAGCAGCTGGTCACGAACACGCAGATTGGCAATGCCCAGTTGCGGAAGGTTGCGTGACAACACCACAAGGGTGAGATTTTCTGGTTGATGGCGAATAAAGAAGCGCATTGACTCGTGGATCACTGGATTAGTGATCAGATGATAGTCATCGATGACCAGATAAAGTGGGCTATGCCATTCCGCCAGCTCAATGAAAAGCTGGGCGAAGAGTGACGTCAGGCTGGCATATTGCCGTTTTTGCGCCATCGTCTCACATATCGCGCAGTGACCGTTGGTTGCCTGTTGCACGGCGGCAATGAGATAGCTGGCGAAACGCTCTTGCTGGTTATCACCTTCATCCAGCGAGTACCAGCCGATATCGTTTTTGCCTGCCGCCCACTGGGAAATGAGCGTGGTCTTTCCGTAGCCCGCAGGACTTGTGATCAGCGCCAGCCGGAAATTGTTCGCGCCGGAAAGTTTAGCCAGCAGGCGCTCACGAACCACGGTATGGTCGAGTCGAACCGGACGACTTAATTTTGACGGAATCAGCATAGTTAATCACTTCACTGTGGAAAATGAGGAAATATTATTTTTTTTGCGCTTCGTAATTAATGGTTATAAGGTCGGCCAGAAACCTTTCTAATGCAAGCGATGACGTTTTTTTATGTGTCTGAATTTGCACTGTGTCACAATTCCAAATGTTTATTAACAACTCACCTAAAACGACGCTGATCCAGCGTGAATACTGGGTTGTACGGTATTTTCCTTATGTTCATCAGTTTCATTTAAGTAAGGGTTTCTTCTTCATTTCTGATGAAAGTGCCATCTAAAAAGATGATCTTAATAAATCTATTAAGAATGAGATGGAGCACATTTGATATTTTACTTGTGAAACTGTTTCACTCCTTTACTTAATTTATAGAGTTACCTTCCGCTTTTTGAAAATACGCAACGGCCATTTTTTGCACTTAGATACAGATTTTCTGCGCGGTATGGCATTGATTTGCTGCTAATCCTGTGGTTTGCACTAGCTTTAAGTGGTCGAGATCACATTTCCTTGCTCATCCCCGCAACTCCTCCCTGCCTAATCCCCCGCAGGATGAGGAAGGTCAACATCGAGCCTGGCAAACTAGCGATAACGTTGTGTTGAAAATCTAAGAAAAGTGGAACTCCTATGTCACAACCTATTTTTAACGATAAGCAATTTCAGGAAGCGCTTTCACGTCAGTGGCAGCGTTATGGCTTAAATTCTGCGGCTGAAATGACTCCTCGCCAGTGGTGGCTGGCAGTGAGCGAAGCACTGGCCGAAATGCTGCGTGCTCAGCCATTCGCCAAGCCAGTGGCGAATCAGCGACATGTTAACTACATCTCAATGGAGTTTTTAATTGGTCGCCTGACGGGCAACAACCTGTTGAATCTCGGCTGGTATCAGGATGTACAGGATTCGTTGAAGGCTTATGACATCAACCTGACTGACCTGTTGGAAGAAGAGATCGACCCGGCGCTGGGGAACGGTGGTCTGGGACGTCTGGCGGCGTGCTTCCTCGACTCAATGGCAACTGTCGGTCAGTCTGCGACGGGTTACGGTCTGAACTATCAATATGGTTTGTTCCGCCAGTCTTTTGTCGATGGCAAACAGGTTGAAGCGCCGGATGACTGGCATCGCGGTAATTACCCGTGGTTCCGCCACAACGAAGCACTGGATGTGCAGGTAGGGATTGGCGGTAAAGTGACGAAAGACGGACGCTGGGAGCCGGAGTTTACCATTACCGGTCAAGCGTGGGATCTCCCCGTTGTCGGCTATCGTAATGGCGTGGCGCAGCCGCTGCGTCTGTGGCAGGCGACGCATGCGCATCCGTTTGATCTGACTAAATTTAACGATGGTGATTTCCTGCGTGCCGAACAGCAGGGCATCAACGCGGAAAAACTGACCAAAGTTCTCTATCCAAACGATAACCATACTGCCGGTAAAAAGCTGCGCCTGATGCAGCAATACTTCCAGTGTGCCTGTTCGGTAGCGGATATTTTGCGTCGCCATCATCTGGCGGGGCGTAAACTGCACGAACTGGCGGATTATGAAGTTATTCAGCTGAACGATACCCACCCAACTATCGCGATTCCAGAACTGCTGCGCGTGCTGATCGATGAGCACCAGATGAGCTGGGATGACGCCTGGGCCATCACCAGTAAAACTTTTGCTTACACCAACCATACCCTGATGCCAGAAGCGCTGGAACGCTGGGATGTGAAACTGGTGAAAGGCTTACTGCCGCGCCACATGCAGATTATTAACGAAATTAATACACGCTTTAAAACGCTGGTGGAAAAAACCTGGCCGGGCGATGAAAAAGTGTGGGCCAAACTGGCGGTGGTGCACGACAAACAAGTGCATATGGCGAACCTGTGTGTGGTTGGCGGTTTCGCTGTGAACGGTGTTGCGGCGCTGCACTCGGATCTGGTGGTGAAAGATCTGTTCCCGGAATATCACCAGCTATGGCCGAACAAATTCCATAATGTCACTAACGGTATTACCCCACGTCGCTGGATCAAACAGTGCAACCCGGCACTGGCGGCTCTGTTGGATAAATCACTGAAAAAAGAGTGGGCTAACGATCTCGATCAACTGATCAATCTGGAAAAATTCGCTGATGATGCGAAATTCCGTCAGCAATATCGCGAGATCAAGCAGGCGAATAAAGTCCGTCTGGCAGAGTTTGTGAAAGTTCGTACCGGTATTGAGATCAATCCACAGGCGATTTTCGATATTCAGATCAAACGTCTGCATGAGTACAAACGCCAGCATCTGAATCTGCTGCATATTCTGGCGTTGTACAAAGAAATTCGTGAAAACCCGCAGTCTGACCGCGTACCGCGCGTCTTCCTCTTCGGCGCGAAAGCAGCACCGGGCTACTACCTGGCGAAAAATATTATCTTTGCGATCAACAAAGTGGCTGACGTGATCAACAACGATCCGCTGGTTGGCGACAAGTTGAAGGTGGTGTTCTTGCCGGATTATTGTGTTTCGGCGGCGGAAAAACTGATCCCGGCGGCGGATATCTCCGAACAAATTTCGACTGCAGGTAAAGAAGCTTCCGGTACCGGCAATATGAAACTGGCGCTCAATGGTGCGCTTACTGTCGGTACGCTGGATGGTGCGAACGTTGAAATCGCTGAGAAAGTCGGTGAAGAAAATATCTTTATTTTTGGTCATACCGTGGAACAAGTGAAGGCAATTCTGGCCAAAGGCTACGACCCGGTGAAATGGCGGAAGAAAGATAAGGTGCTGGACGCAGTATTGAAAGAGCTGGAAAGCGGTAAATACAGCGACGGCGATAAGCATGCCTTCGACCAGATGCTGCACAGTATCGGCAAACAGGGCGGCGATCCGTATCTGGTGATGGCAGATTTCGCCGCTTATGTAGAGGCACAAAAGCAGGTGGATGTGCTGTACCGCGACCAGGAGGCCTGGACTCGCGCGGCGATCCTCAATACCGCCCGCTGCGGTATGTTTAGCTCGGATCGCTCTATTCGCGATTATCAGGCTCGTATCTGGCAGGCAAAACGCTAAGGAAGCTCGATGGAAAGCAAACGTCTGGATAATGCCGCGCTGGCGGCGGGGATCAGCCCCAATTACATCAATGCCCACGGTAAACCGCAGTCGATTAGCGCCGAAACCAAACGGCGTTTGCTTGACGCGATGCATCAACGTACCGCCACGAAAGTGGCGGTAACGCCAGTCCCGAATGTCATGGTTTATACCAGCGGCAAAAAAATGCCGATGGTGGTGGAGGGCAGCGGCGAATATAGCTGGCTGCTGACCACCGAAGAAGGAAAGCAGTACAAAGGCCATGTGACGGGGGGCAAAGCGTTCAATCTACCGACGAAGCTGCCGGAAGGTTATCACACGCTGACGCTTACCCAGGACGACCAGCGCGCGCATTGCCGGGTGATTGTCGCCCCGAAACGCTGTTACGAACCGCAGGCGTTGCTGAATAAACAAAAGCTGTGGGGTGCCTGCGTTCAGCTTTATACGCTGCGATCGGAAAAAAACTGGGGTATTGGGGATTTTGGCGATCTCAAAGCGATGCTGGTGGATGTGGCAAAACGTGGCGGGTCGTTTATTGGTCTGAACCCGATTCATGCGCTCTATCTGGCAAATCCGGAAAGTGCCAGCCCGTACAGCCCGTCTTCTCGCCGTTGGCTGAATGTGATTTATATCGACGTTAACGCAGTTGAAGATTTCCATCTTAGCGAAGAGGCTCAGGCCTGGTGGCAGTTGCCGACCACGCAACAGACGCTGCAACAGGCGCGGGATGCCGACTGGGTTGATTACTCCACGGTTACCGCCCTAAAAATGACAGCATTACGAATGGCGTGGAAAGGTTTCGCGCAACGTGATGATGAGCAGATGACCGCGTTTCGCCAGTTTGTTGCAGAGCAGGGCGACAGCCTGTTCTGGCAGGCAGCCTTTGATGCGCTACATGCCCAGCAAGTGAAAGAGGACGAAATGCGCTGGGGCTGGCCAGCATGGTCAGAGATGTATCAGAACGTGGATTCACCAGAAGTGCGCCAGTTCTGCGAAGAACATCGTGATGACGTCGATTTTTATCTCTGGTTGCAGTGGCTGGCTTACAGCCAGTTTGCCGCCTGCTGGGAGATAAGCCAGGGCTATGAAATGCCGATTGGCTTGTATCGTGATCTGGCCGTTGGTGTAGCAGAAGGTGGGGCAGAAACCTGGTGCGACCGTGAACTGTATTGCCTGAAAGCGTCGGTTGGCGCGCCGCCGGATATCCTCGGCCCGTTGGGGCAGAACTGGGGATTGCCGCCAATGGACCCGCATATCATCACCGCGCGTGCCTATGAACCGTTTATCGAGCTGTTGCGTGCCAATATGCAAAACTGCGGCGCATTACGAATTGATCACGTGATGTCGATGCTGCGTTTGTGGTGGATACCGTATGGCGAGACGGCAGATCAGGGCGCGTATGTTCACTATCCGGTGGATGATCTGCTCTCGATTCTGGCACTCGAAAGTAAACGTCATCGCTGTATGGTGATTGGTGAAGATCTCGGTACCGTACCGGTAGAGATTGTCGGTAAGCTGCGCAGCAGCGGTGTGTACTCCTACAAAGTGCTCTATTTCGAAAACGACCACGAGAAGACATTCCGCGCACCGAAAGCGTACCCAGAGCAGTCGATGGCGGTTGCGGCGACACACGACCTGCCTACGCTACGCGGCTACTGGGAGAGTGGGGATTTAACGCTGGGCAAAACGCTGGGGCTGTATCCGGATGAAGTGGTACTGCGCGGTCTGTATCAGGATCGCGAACTGGCGAAGCAAGGGCTGCTGGATGCTCTGCATAAATATGGTTGCCTGCCAAAACGTGCCGGGCATAAGGCATCGTTGATGTCGATGACACCGACGCTGAATCGTGGCTTACAGCGCTACATCGCCGATAGCAACAGCGCCCTGTTAGGGCTCCAGCCGGAAGACTGGCTGGATATGGCAGATCCGGTAAATATTCCCGGCACCAGTTACCAGTATAAAAACTGGCGACGTAAACTTTCCGCAACGCTTGAGTCGATGTTTGCCGATGATGGTGTGAACAAATTGCTGAAGGATTTGGACAGACGGCGCAGAGCGGCAGCGAAGAAGAAGTAGAGTGCGGTTGATGCCGGATGCGACGCTTGACGCGTCTTATCCGGCCTACTAATTAATGCCGAATCGTAGGCCGGATAAGGCGTTCACGCCGCATCCGGCCATCAGTATTATCAAATCACCATATTCAGCAGCAGACAGCCTACCAGACCGCACACCGAGATAATGGTTTCCAGCATCGACCAGGATTTGATGGTCTCGCCGATAGTCAGGTTAAAGTACTCTTTGAACAGCCAGAAGCCCGGATCGTTCACGTGAGAGAAAATCACACTACCGGAACCAACCGCAATAACCATCAGCTCCGGGCTAACACCCGTCGTTGCAATCAGCGGTGCCGCGATACCACCCGCAGTGATTGCCGCGACGGTTGCGGAACCCAGCGCGATACGCAGTACGGCAGCAATCGACCAGGCCATCAGCAGCGGAGAAATGTTGGTTTCGTGCATCATGGAAGCAATGTATTTGTCCACGCCGCTGTCTACCAGCACCTGCTTGAACGCACCGCCACCACCGATAATCAACAGCATCATCGCAATGATTTTGATGGAAGAAACCAGCGTGTCGTTAATCTGATCCATTGAACGACCACGGTTCAGACCAAAGGTGAACATCGCGATCAGCACGGCAATCAGCGTAGCCATTACCGGGTCACCGAGGAACTCCGCTACCGGCAGGAAAGCGTGACCTTTCGGCAGGATCATTTCGGCAATCGCACGCATCGCCATCAGAACCACCGGCACCAGAGAGGTCCAGACGCTGACGCCAAAGCTCGGCATCTCTTCTTCGCTGAAGGTTTTCGCGCTGTACAGACCTTCCGGGATCGGCTTATCGATACCTTTCAACACGCGAGCGTAAACCGGACCGGCGAGAATCACGGTCGGGATTGCCAGAATAGTACCGTACAGCAGAGTTTTACCCATATCGGCATTGAAAATGGTGGCAATCGCAGTCGGACCCGGATGCGGTGGCAGGAAGCCGTGGGTCACAGACAGTGCAGCCGCCATTGGTACACCAACATACAGCAGTGGAATATTCGCGGAAGCCGCGATGGTAAACACCAGCGGCAGCATCAGCACGAAACCCACTTCATAGAACAGGGCAAAACCAACGGTAAAACCGGTCAGTACCACCGCCCACTGGATGTGTTTTTTACCAAATTTGGCAATCAGCGTGGTAGCGATACGTTGTGCACCACCGCAGTCTGCCAGCATTTTGCCCAGCATCGCACCAAAACCCATGATCAGGGCAAGGCTACCGAGCGTTCCGCCGACACCGGCTTTGATGGAGCCAATAACTTTATCCAGCGGCATCCCTTGCATTAATCCAACAGCAAGCGCCACGAGGACGAGAGCGATGAAGCCGTTCATTTTGAAGCGGATCATCAGGAGTAATAACAAGATTACACCGATAGCAACAATGACTAATGGCATGATTTACCTGGCCTTTAATTTGTTATGGGTAACGTCAGGTTTCTGACGGAAAATCCTGGTTGTCCCAACTGGGAACAGAGATGTTACGGCACCACGGCTGATGACCCCTAAAACGAGTTAGTGTAGTCAGATGTTATGAGTGTGTTTGGTGCCCATGGGAATGATACGGGTAACATTACGTGCTTGAGAATCACCAGAGCGGGGTAAATTTAAATTATGAGAGGTTGGTCATATTATCGTGGGGAAACGAAGAGATTGGATTTGCTGAGGTAATTCTGCGCTAATGTCAGACTCTCGTGCAACGTACAGGCCCGATAAGACGCTTTAGCGTCACATCGGGCAATCGACAAAAGAGGAGAGAACTTAGTAGTAAGAGTGCTCGCCGCGTTGGTGTTCGGTGAGATCGCGTACACCTTTCAGCTCCGGGAATTCGTTCAGCAACTGCTTTTCGATCCCTTCTTTCAGGGTGACGTCGACCATGGAACAACCGTTACAGCCACCGCCAAATTGCAAAATGGCGTAACCGTCTTCGGTGATTTCCATCAGCGAAACGCGACCACCGTGACCAGCAAGCTGTGGGTTGATCTGTGATTGCAGCATATACTCCACGCGCTCCATCAGCGGCGCATCGTCAGCCACTTTACGCATTTTGGCGTTAGGCGCTTTCAGCGTCAGCTGCGAACCCAACTGGTCGGTAACAAAATCGATCTCTGCATCTTCCAGGTAAGGAGCGCTTAACTCATCAACATACGCGGTCAGCAGGTCAAATTTCAGGGCAGTGTCGGTGGCTTCCACAGCGTCCGGCGGACAATAAGAAACGCCACATTCAGCGTTAGGCGTGCCAGGGTTAATCACAAATACGCGGATTTGTGTCCCTTCTTCCTGGTTTGCCAGCAGTTTGGCAAAGTGCGCTTGTGCAGCATCGGAAATACGGATCATAGTAATGGCCTAATAGTTGACTATTTTAGTTGGTTATAATACGCCCATCATCGAGGCTCTACAAGGTTCGACAAAGGCACCAGACCTGGACAGTCGCCGCACCATTGCGTAAAAGCAACTGCGCAATCTCTGCGACGGTACTTCCGGTGGTAACGACATCATCCACAATCACCATATGGCGACCTTGCACAGGCAATTCAAGGCGAAAGGCATTTTTCAGGTTGTGTTTGCGTAGCCGGGCGTTAAGAAAATGCTGGGTCGCGGTGGCCCGTGTTCGTGTGACGGCTTCGCTATCCCATTGGCAGTGTAGCCAGCGTGATAACGGCTGACACAGCAAATCGCTCTGATTAAATCCCCGACGCCAGTGACGGCGCTGCCATAACGGAACGCTGATGATGCGATCAGGCAGTTGCAAGCCGGTGGTGCGACGAGCGTGTAAGACTTCCAATAGTAACAGACGTGACAGGGCGCTGGCGATTTCACTGCGCCGGGAAAACTTAAGCTGGTGAATGAGCGGACTTAATGGCGGCGCATAGTCGGCGACCGTGACCAGTCTTTGCCAGGGCAGCGGTTTTTGCAGGCAGCGACCGCAGGGAAGATGAGAGTGTGTGGCGGGTAATCCACATTGTGGGCATAACGTTTTATCTGTACGGGCGGCGCGAGAGCAGACCGAACAAATCCCCCAATGACCTAACGCCAGTGGCATTCGGCATAGCCAGCATAATCCCGGTACTGTTAGCATATGTTCATCCTTGTAAGTAAAAAGAGAACAATAGCGGATGAATAACATCTGGTGGCAGACCAAAGGTCAGGGGAATGTTCATCTTGTGCTGCTGCACGGATGGGGACTGAATGCCGAAGTGTGGCGTTGCATTGACGAGGAACTTAGCTCGCATTTTACGCTGCACCTTGTTGACCTGCCCGGCTTCGGGCGTAGCCGGGGATTTGGTGCGCTATCACTTGCTGATATGGCCGAAGTCGTGCTGCGACAGGCACCAGATAAAGCCATTTGGTTAGGCTGGAGTCTGGGCGGGCTGGTGGCAAGCCAGATTGCGTTAACCCATCCCGAGCGTGTTCAGGCGCTGGTCACCGTGGCGTCGTCGCCTTGTTTTAGTGCTCGTGACGAGTGGCCGGGGATAAAACCGGACGTGCTGGCGGGATTTCAGCAGCAGCTGAGTGATGATTTTCAGCGTACAGTGGAGCGGTTCCTGGCGTTACAAACCATGGGTACTGAAACGGCGCGCCAGGATGCGCGGGCGTTGAAGAAAACCGTACTGGCGTTACCGATGCCGGAGGTGGACGTGCTCAATGGTGGGCTGGAAATCCTCAAAACGGTCGATCTCCGTCTGCCGCTGCAAAACGTGTCCATGCCGTTTTTGCGATTGTATGGCTATCTTGATGGTCTGGTGCCGCGCAAAGTAGTGCCGATGCTGGATAAACTCTGGCCGCACAGCGAGTCGTACATTTTCGCCAAAGCGGCCCATGCGCCGTTTATTTCGCATCCGGTCGAGTTTCATCACCTGCTGGTGGCGTTGAAGCAGAGGGTGTAGACAGCTTTTGAAATGGCGAGACAGAACTTTACTGACTCGCCGCAGCCAACTCTTCTTCTGACACCCCGGTAAAACGCATGATGTCCGCAAGAGGGACTCCGGATTACAGCATTCTTTTGGCGATATCCAGGGCTTCCAGGCGTCGACCCAATAAATAACCAATCAGGTAAATAATAAGATATTCTCTTTCTGCATCTGTCATTAAAACCATCCTTTACGTTATTGATGATTTATTTCAGCAAGGTCTTCAACCGTCAGGCTGGTAAATCGCAGAACGTCCTCAAGAGAAACTCCGGCGTCCAGCATGGTTTTGGCAATATTTAGGGCGTTGGTACGTATACCTTTCTGAAACCCTTCCTGCCGCAATCTTTCCGCAATAGTCATTAAGTTCTCCTTGTGTTTCGGTGAATGTTCGGCAACGCCGTCGATAAAATCGTTAAAACGTACCGCATCGCCGGTTTGCAAGATGTAATTAAACAGCCCTTTGATTTGTCTGTCATTAGCGTATCCACTACTTAATAAGCAGGCCATTTGCTCTACCAGCCCCATCAGGTCGCGTTGACGAATATGTTTTTGAATTAACTCCAGCAGTGCCATACGTCGGTGCTGCATGATTTCATCATCAGGCATGACGGTGACATCAATCAGCGGAAATGCAGAGGCATAAAGCTGCCTTGCCAGGTTGGGATCGGCGAAACAATCAAGCCAACACAGCGAATAGGGATAGGGGCTTTCAATACCGTGGTAAAACAACAATGGCACCACCATCGGCAAGGTTTTGTATCCGGCATCCAGGTGATTTTGCATTGCGGCAATGGCGTAGCGCATCATGCGAAATGCGATCAGTTTGTTTGAGGTGCTTTGATGTTCAATCAGACAATAGATGTATCCTGGTCCTTGTTCCGTTTTCACCGACCACAGCACGTCGGAATAGCTTTCACGCAGATCGTCATCAATAAAGCTGCTCGACTCCAGCTTGAGGGTTTTCATATCACAGAGCGCGTGAATGGGTGCCGGTAAATGAAACGCAAGAAAATCGCGTGCCGTCTCCGGTTGGCGTAAAAAGAGTTTGAACAGCGCATCGTGTGGGGTGGAACTCTGCTTTTTGCTCATGGCGTTCCTTCACCTGTTGTTTGAATGCCGCGACTCTACGCGCCACTCCACACCTGTGCATTAGCGAGTTTTCATCCCTGCGAGACGCTTTCAGAGGAATTTACGTCGCGCTGCAAGGGTTGCATTTTTATGGAAAGCCGCACGCAAAAAAGCCCGGATGCAAACGCATACCGGGCTTTTCAAAACAGGTGATGGAGTATGGTTAACGCAGCGCCCACCACTCGCGCAGGCAGGCTTTGCCTTCCGGGCAGCTTTTACAATTGCCAGAGAGGCAGCCGTCAGGTTCTTCCTGAATCCGCACGGCTTTGCCCATGCTTTCCAGCTGTTGCAGCATGGCGTTAATCATTGGCTGCGGGGTGTTCAATGTCTGGCTTATCTGGGCCGCTTCCATACGGCCCCGTAACGCCAGCAAATCACGCACCTGAATAAGTGAAGCCATTAATGGCAATCACCGGTGGTGCTGGCTGCGCAGCAACTGCTTACCGACTTGCGCGTTGCCAGCAGTTCGATATCCACCCGGCTACGCGCGCGACGCAGCAAACCGATAACCACGATGTTAAACAGGATAACCGCCAGAATGCACACCAGGCTGTAAGTTGGGTGCTGGCTGTAGCTGGCGACCTGATAGAACAATGTTGCCAGTGAGTAAGCGATATTCAGCCCCCACAGGATGGAGAAGCCCATCCAGCCACGGCTTGATTCACGGGCGATAGCCCCCATCACCGAGATGCACGGTACATACAGCAGGACGAAAATCAGGTAGCTGTATGCGGCAGCTGCGCTACCGAATTTCTGATCCATCACGCCCATCGCCCCGGTCCCCATTTCGCCGTCGCCTTTGCTCGCTTCAATGGGATTCATCAGTACGCTAAGGCTGAAGGTGTCTTTCAGGCTCTGCCAGGTTTCATCTACCGCGCTGAACAGCTCTTCACCGAGGTTAAATTCTGCCGGATTGAACTCTTCGTCCTGAATATTTTCTGCGGTGTAGAGGGTGTTGAGCGTGCCCACCACCACTTCTTTCGCCATTGCGCCTGTAAACAGGCCAACCGTTGCCTGCCAGTTATCTTCATGCACGCCAATCGGCTTGAAGACTGGGGTGATCACCCGGCTGACGGAAGCCAGCGCCGAGTCGTTGATGTTATCGACGATTTTTCCGCTCAGCGAGAAGCTGTTGAAGGCGCTCAGGAAAATGCTGACGATGATAATCACTTTACCAGCACGCAGAACGAAGCCTTTCAGACGCTGCCAGGTCTGGATAATCAGGCTTTTAACGTGTGGTACATGGTAGACCGGCAGCTCCATGACAAACGGCGTCGCTTCACCGCGCATGATGGTGTACTTGAGCATCAGGCCAGTCAGCACCGCCATTACGATACCCAGCATATACAGCGAGAAGACCGCCAGCGCACCGTTCTGCCCGAAGAAGGCAGCCGCGAATACTGCGAAGATAGCCAGACGCGCGCCGCAGGACATAAACGGTGCCATCATGATGGTCATCAGACGTTCACGCGGTGCATCAAGCGTACGTGCGCCCATTACCGACGGTACGTTACAACCGAAACCAACGATCAGCGGTACAAAGGATTTCCCCGGCAAGCCCAGCGCCTGCATCAGACGGTCCATCACAAACGCCGCACGCGCCATATAGCCGGAGTCCTCAAGGAAGGAGAGGAACAGGTACATCATGCCGATCTGCGGCACCAGTGGCAGCACGGTGTTAATACCACCGCCCAGGCCTTGGGCGAGGAAGATAGTCAGCCAGTCCGGGAAGTGGAGCGTGTAGCCAATCCACTGAATACCATGCACAAAGAGTGCTACGGAGCCGACGTCAAACAGCGGCTGTAACGCCCCGCCGATGTTGATAGCCAGCAAGAACATCAGGTACATCACAAAGAGGAAAATCGGCAGACCGAGGAAACGGTTGAGCACGATTTTATCTACCGCAGTGGTGAAACGGCTGGGTTCTGCCGTCAGGGTGTTGCTTACCACATCACAGATGGCAGAAATGCACTGGTAACGCGCATCGGCAATGTGCAGCGCCGGATCGTCCATCTCATTACGCAGACGGGCGAGGGCGGCATCCAGATGCTGCGACGCTTCACCGGCGTAGGCGCGGCTGTAGATATCGCCTTCCAGCATTTGCAGGCCCAGCCAGCGACGTTGTTTCAGCGGGATGTCGGAAGGCATCACTTTTGCCAGTGAATCTGCTTCGTTGAGCAGCGGCTGAGCGTAATGCACCAGTTCCACATTTTCGTTAGCTTTATAGCGATCAATCGCCAGCTTGAGCGCTTCAATACCGCGACCACGGGTTGAAACCAGCGGGATCACCGGGCAGCCAAGACGCGCCGACAGAGCATCAATTTCAATGCGAATATTTTGCTTCTCGGCAATGTCGAGCATGTTCAGCGCCACGATGCATGGAATGCCGAGTTCCAACAGTTGCAGCGTCAGGTACAGGTTACGCTCAAGGTTAGACGCATCCACCACGTTAATCAGCAGGTCTGCGTCGCCACTCAAAATGTAGTGACAGGCGATTTGCTCATCGAGCGAGGTCTGCGATGAGATGGTGGTCAGAGAATAGGTGCCGGGCAGGTCCACCAGCGTGACCTGATGATCGGTGGTGGAGAATTGCCCTTCTTTACGTTCGACGGTAACGCCAGCCCAGTTACCTACACGCTGACGTGCGCCAGTGAGCTGGTTAAATAACGTTGTCTTGCCAGAATTTGGATTACCAATTAAGCCAATGGTTAATTTTTTCATTGTTGTTATCACCGTATTAACAGGAAACCGCTTCCACTTCTAATAAGGCCAGATCTTTTTTGCGTAATACCAGGCTCACACGACGGGTTTCGATATGAATGGGGTCGCCGAGTGGAGCGACGCGCACCACATTAAAAGAGGAGCCAGGTAACATGCCAAGAGAAAGCAGTTTTTGGCGATATGCCGGGCTGATTTCACGGGAAAAGCCAGTAATTTTCCACGCAGTATCTGGAGTGTATTGCATAGGTGCCTACTTGTTTCTCATTAACTGGATAACTACCTCATGGGGCGTTTGACAGCGACATGAGACCAGATGATTTGCCAACGAAGGAGAGATTAAATAATCAACAGTACAATGATAATGAGAATGGTTTCTATCAGCAATACTTAAAATGTGTGTGAATGTTGGTTTGAATAATAATCTGACTCAATGTTGATATGGCTCAAGGTTATATCGCAGCGAAAATATAATTCGCATGACGAATTATTAGGGCTGGTTAATGTTTAATTAAGGTCTCAGTTGTTAATGAAGTGATAAATATTAGGGAGTATATTGTGGGGTTGGCTGTGGAATAAAAATGCCGGAGATATACTCCGGCATTTTTATGTCAGGCAAGGCGTGTATTGCCAGATGCGGCGTGAACGCCTTATCTGGCCTACGATTTCGTGAAAATTTGAACCGTAGGCCAATCAGGGGGTTTAACGCTTTTTACCCATTGCTGCCGCCAGCGCGTCCATCATCGCGCTATTACCGGCAGGCTGCGCTTCACGCCCACGCGGTTTGGCTGCCGGGCGGTTGTTTTGCGGGCGATCGTTACCGCCACCGCGACGGGCGTTGGTTTCGCCAGGCTGCTCGTCCAGACGCATGGTCAGGGCGATACGTTTACGCTGAAGATCCACTTCCAGCACTTTCACCTTCACAATGTCGCCCGCTTTCACCACGGTATGCGGATCTTCCACAAACTTGTTCGACAATGAAGAGATGTGAACCAGGCCGTCCTGATGCACGCCAATATCGACAAACGCGCCAAAGTTGGTGACGTTGGTCACCGCACCTTCGAGGATCATACCCGGTTGCAGGTCGTTCATTGTCTCGACGCCATCGGCAAACTGAGCGGTTTTAAATTCCGGACGCGGATCGCGACCCGGTTTTTCCAGCTCTTTGATGATGTCGGTTACCGTCGGCACACCGAATTTCTCATCAGTAAAGTCAGACGCTTTCAGGTTACGCAGTTCGCTGCTGTTACCCATCAGATCTTTCAGTGCCTGCTGTGTTGCTGCCAGAATGCGTTCCACCACCGGATAGGCTTCCGGGTGAACGGTAGAAGCGTCCAGCGGGTTATCACCGTGGTTAATGCGCAAGAAGCCCGCGCACTGCTCGAAGGCTTTCGGCCCCAGACGGCTCACTTTTAACAGTTGCTGACGGTTCTGGAACTGGCCGTTCTCATCGCGCCAGGCCACGATGTTTTGCGCCATCATGCGCGTCAGGCCCGCCACACGGGTTAATAGAGGAACAGAAGCGGTGTTGAGATCGACGCCAACGGCGTTTACGCAGTCTTCTACTACTGCATCCAGTTTGCGTGCCAGCTGCGTCTGGCTGACGTCATGCTGATACTGACCTACGCCGATAGATTTCGGATCGATTTTCACCAGCTCCGCCAGCGGATCCTGCAAACGACGGGCGATAGACACCGCGCCACGCAGCGAAACGTCGAGATCCGGGAATTCCTGTGCTGCCAGCTCGGAAGCCGAGTAAACCGACGCGCCAGCTTCGCTGACGATCACTTTCTGCGCGGTCACTTTCGGGAACTGCTTCTGCACGTCGAGATAGAAACGTTCGGTTTCGCGGGAAGCTGTACCGTTGCCAATCGCCACCAGTTCAACGTTATGCTTTTCACACAGCGCAGCAACGGTCATCGCTGCTTTTGCGGCCTGCCCGGTATGCGGATAAATGGTATCGGTCGCCACCAGTTTGCCAGTTGCATCGACTACCGCCACTTTTACCCCGGTACGCAGACCCGGATCGAGGCCCATCGTTGCACGCAGTCCGGCAGGGGCCGCCATCAGCAGATCGTGCAGGTTACGGGCAAAGACGTTGATTGCTTCATCTTCCGCGCGTTCGCGCACGGTGCCCATCAGTTCAGTTTCCAGATGCATCAACACCTTGATGCGCCACGTCCAGCTCACCACACCTTTGCGCCAGCTATCCGCCGGGGCATTGTTCAGGCGCAGGCCAAGGTGATCCATGATGATTTGCTCGCAATAGCTCTCTTTCGGCGGCTCTTCGAACTGCGGATCGGCATTCAGCGAAAGCTGGAGTATGCCTTCGTTACGACCACGGAACATCGCCAGCGCGCGGTGAGAAGGCACCGTGGACAGCGGTTCGTGATGATCGAAATAGTCGCGGAATTTCGCCCCTTCCTCTTCTTTACCATTCACCACGGTTGAGACCAAATGCGCGTTCTTCCACAGATAATCACGCACTTTCGCCAGCAGCGCGGCATCTTCGGCAAACCGTTCCATCAGGATATAGCGCGCGCCGTCCAGCGCGGCTTTGGTATCTGCCACGCCTTTATCGGCATCAATATATTGTGCAGCGGCGACTTCTGGCGTGTGTGACGGATCGCTCCACAGCAGATCGGCCAACGGCTCAAGCCCTGCTTCAATGGCGATTTGCCCACGGGTGCGGCGTTTAGGTTTGTAGGGCAGGTAGAGGTCTTCGAGTTCGGTTTTGCTTAGGGTGGCGTTGATGGCATTCGCCAGATCATCGGTGAGTTTGCCTTGCTCGGAAATAGACTTGAGGATCGCCTGACGTCTCTCTTCCAGCTCGCGCAGATAGCTCAGACGCGTTTCCAGATTACGCAGCTGCGTGTCATCCAGACCGCCGGTGATTTCCTTACGATAACGTGCGATAAACGGCACGGTATTCCCTTCGTCAAGCAGGCGAACGGCAGCGTCAACCTGTTCCGGGCGCGCCTGAATTTCACCCGCAATAATGCGGCAGAACGAATCATTCATCATGGTTTGAGTTCATCTTTTCGGATCAAAAATCAGGGGATAGTTATACGGACTGGCTGGCAAAAATGCCAGCCATCGGCAGGAGGTTAAGACTCTTCCTTACGGTTTCACGTACTCGATAGCATTAACATACCAGCTCGCTTCCCCGGCAGGGGTATTCACCACCGCCAGATCGCCGACTTCTTTTTTCAGCAATGCGCGGGCCATCGGGGAATCGATAGAGATGTAATCTTTACGGCCAAAAATTTCATCGTAGCCGACAATACGGAAACGGTGAGTCACACCATCGTCGTTTTCAATCTCCACCCACGCACCAAAAAAGACTTTGCCTTCCTGCTGCGGGGAGTAATCGACGATTTTGAGATTTTCCATGCATTTAGTGAGATAGCGCACGCGACGGTCGATTTCACGCAGGCGCTTTTTATTATACTGATAGTCAGCATTTTCGCTGCGGTCGCCCAGACTTGCGGCCCAGGTCACCTTTTTTGTGACCTCCGGGCGTTCTTCACGCCAGAGATAATTAAGCTCTTGTTTGAGTTTTTCATACCCTTCCCGGGTAACCAGGGGCGTTTTCATCTCGTTGATTCCCTTTGTCTGTTTGATAATGCGCACATTGGGTATAACGTGATCATATCAACAGAATCAATAATGTTTCGCCGAATAAATTGTATACTTAAGCTGCTGTTTAATATGCTTTGTAACAATTTAGGCTGAAATTCATACCAGATTTAGCTGGTGACGAACGTGAGCTTTTTTAAGAATACACGCTTACAAATTGTTGCGAACCTTTGGGAGTACAAACAATGCAAGAGAACTACAAGATTCTGGTGGTTGATGACGACATGCGCCTGCGCGCGCTGCTGGAACGTTATCTCACCGAACAAGGCTTCCAGGTTCGAAGCGTCGCTAATGCAGAACAGATGGATCGCCTGCTGACTCGTGAATCTTTCCATCTTATGGTACTGGATTTGATGTTACCTGGTGAAGATGGCTTGTCGATTTGCCGACGTCTTCGTAGCCAGAGCAACCCGATGCCGATCATTATGGTGACGGCGAAAGGGGAAGAAGTGGACCGTATCGTTGGCCTGGAGATTGGCGCTGACGACTACATTCCAAAACCGTTTAACCCGCGTGAATTGCTGGCCCGCATTCGTGCGGTGCTGCGTCGTCAGGCCAACGAACTGCCGGGCGCGCCGTCACAGGAAGAGGCGGTAATTGCTTTCGGTAAGTTCAAACTTAACCTCGGTACGCGCGAAATGTTCCGCGAAGACGAGCCGATGCCGCTCACCAGTGGTGAGTTTGCGGTACTTAAGGCGCTGGTCAGCCATCCGCGTGAGCCGCTCTCCCGCGATAAGCTGATGAACCTTGCCCGTGGTCGTGAATATTCCGCAATGGAACGCTCCATCGACGTGCAGATTTCGCGTCTGCGCCGCATGGTGGAAGAAGATCCGGCGCATCCGCGTTACATTCAGACCGTCTGGGGTCTGGGCTACGTCTTTGTACCGGACGGTTCTAAAGCATGAGGCGATTGCGCTTCTCGCCACGAAGTTCATTTGCCCGTACGTTATTGCTCATCGTCACCTTGCTGTTCGTCAGCCTGGTGACGACTTATCTGGTGGTGCTGAACTTCGCGATTTTGCCGAGCCTCCAGCAGTTTAATAAAGTCCTCGCGTACGAAGTGCGTATGTTGATGACCGACAAACTGCAACTGGAGGACGGCACGCAGTTGGTTGTGCCTCCCGCTTTCCGTCGGGAGATCTACCGTGAGCTGGGGATCTCTCTCTATTCCAACGAAGCTGCCGAAGAGGCAGGTCTGCGTTGGGCACAACACTATGAATTCTTAAGCCATCAGATGGCGCAGCAACTGGGCGGCCCGACGGAAGTGCGCGTTGAGGTCAACAAAAGTTCGCCTGTTGTCTGGCTGAAAACCTGGCTGTCGCCCAATATCTGGGTGCGCGTGCCGCTGACCGAAATTCATCAGGGTGATTTTTCTCCGCTGTTCCGCTATACGCTGGCGATTATGCTATTGGCGATAGGCGGGGCGTGGCTGTTTATCCGTATCCAGAACCGACCGTTGGTCGATCTCGAACATGCTGCTCTGCAGGTCGGTAAAGGGATTATTCCGCCGCCGCTGCGTGAATATGGCGCTTCGGAGGTGCGTTCCGTTACCCGCGCCTTTAACCATATGGCGGCTGGTGTTAAGCAACTGGCGGATGATCGCACGCTGCTGATGGCGGGGGTAAGTCATGATCTGCGTACGCCGCTGACGCGCATTCGCCTGGCGACCGAGATGATGAGCGAGCAGGATGGCTACCTGGCCGAATCGATCAATAAAGATATCGAAGAGTGCAACGCCATCATTGAGCAGTTTATCGACTACCTGCGCACCGGGCAGGAGATGCCGATGGAAATGGCGGATCTCAACGCAGTGCTCGGTGAGGTGATTGCTGCCGAAAGTGGCTATGAGCGGGAAATTGAAACCGCGCTTTACCCCGGCAGCATTGAGGTGAAAATGCACCCGCTGTCGATCAAACGTGCGGTGGCGAATATGGTGGTCAACGCCGCCCGTTACGGCAATGGCTGGATCAAAGTCAGCAGCGGCACGGAGCCGAATCGCGCCTGGTTCCAGGTAGAAGATGACGGTCCGGGTATTGCGCCGGAACAACGTAAGCACCTGTTCCAGCCGTTTGTTCGTGGCGACAGTGCGCGCACTATTAGCGGCACGGGATTAGGGCTGGCGATTGTGCAGCGTATCGTGGATAACCATAACGGGATGCTGGAGCTTGGCACCAGCGAACGGGGCGGGCTTTCCATTCGCGCCTGGCTGCCAGTGCCGGTAACGCGGGCGCAGGGTGCGACAAAAGAAGGGTAAATAAAACGGGAGGCGAAGGTGCCTCCCGTTTTGCTTTCTATAAGATACTGGATAGATATTCTCCAGCTTCAAATCATTACAGCTTCGGACCAGCCGCTACCAGCGCGGCACCCGCTGGGGTGTCGGTGTATTTATCGAAGTTGTCGATAAACAGTTTTGCCAGCGTTTCGGCTTTTTCCTGCCACTGTTCCGGAGAAGCGTAGGTGTTACGCGGATCGAGAATCTTCGTGTCTACGCCCGGCAGTTCGGTTGGGATCGCCAGGTTAAACATCGGCAGAGTGAAGGTTTCTGCGTTATCCAGCGAACCGTTGAGGATGGCGTCGATAATGGCGCGGGTATCTTTAATGGAGATACGTTTGCCAGTGCCGTTCCAGCCGGTGTTAACCAGATACGCCTGCGCGCCTGCCGCCTGCATACGTTTCACCAGCACTTCTGCGTACTGAGTCGGGTGCAGCGACAGGAATGCCGCGCCGAAGCAGGCGGAGAAAGTTGGCGTCGGTTCGGTGATGCCGCGCTCTGTACCAGCCAGTTTGGCGGTGAAGCCAGAGAGGAAGTGGTACTGGGTTTGATCGGCAGTCAGACGAGAAACCGGCGGCAGCACACCAAAGGCGTCTGCGGTCAGGAAGATAACTTTAGTTGCGTGGCCCGCTTTGGACACCGGCTTAACGATGTTTTCGATGTGATAGATCGGATAAGAAACGCGGGTGTTCTCGGTTTTTGAACCATCATCAAAGTCGATAGTGCCATCTTCACGCACGGTGACGTTTTCCAGCAGCGCATCACGACGGATAGCGTTGTAGATTTCAGGTTCCGCTTCTTTCGACAGCTTGATAGTTTTTGCGTAGCAGCCGCCTTCAAAGTTAAACACGCCGTCATCGTCCCAGCCGTGCTCGTCATCGCCAATCAGGCGACGTTTCGGGTCGGTGGAAAGGGTGGTTTTACCGGTGCCGGAAAGGCCGAAGAACACCGCAACATCGCCTTTCTCGCCAACGTTGGCGGAGCAGTGCATAGAAGCGATACCTTTCAGCGGCAGCAGGTAGTTCATCATTGAGAACATCCCTTTCTTCATTTCGCCGCCGTACCAGGTGCCGCCAATCAGCTGCATGCGCTCGGTCAGGTTAAACGCCACGAAGTTTTCGGAGTTCAGACCCTGTTCTTTCCACTGCGGGTTAGTGCACTTCGCGCCGTTCATAACGATAAAGTCTGGTTTGAAACCTGCCAGCTCTTCATCGCTCGGGCGAATAAACATGTTTTTGACAAAATGCGCCTGCCAGGCCACTTCGGTGATGAAACGGACGGAAAGACGAGTATCCGGGTTCGCACCACAGAAGGCGTCGACAACGAACAGACGTTTGCCGGAAAGTTGTTTGGTCACCAGGCCTTTCAGATGCTGCCAGGTTTCCGGAGAGAGAGGTTTGTTGTCGTTCTTACCTTTGCCTTTGTCTGCCCACCAGAAAGTATCGCGAGTGGTATCGTCACGAACGATATACTTATCTTTTGGTGAACGACCGGTGAAGATCCCGGTATCGACGGCAACGGCACCCAGATTAGTTAACACCCCGCGCTCATAACCGGTCAGGCTCGGGTCCAGCTCTTCCTGATACAGCAGATCGTAGCTTGGGTTGTAAACGATATCATGTACGTCACTGATACCATAAGCCTCGAGTTCTTGCGGGGTCAAACCATTGTTAACGCGCATTTCACTGCTCCTTAGCCAATATGTATTGCCTGAATAGTAAAGTCTTTTTGGGGGTGTTAACCGCGACAAGGCTCATAGATTTACGTATCTGGAGAAATTCATATTTGACAAAAAACTCCGTGATTCCTGTCACGAAACGGTTGCTATTATCGCAGAAATAGCATTTTAGGTGTGGAAAATGTTCTCAAAAGGTTAAATTTTGGTTTATATGGCGGGAATATTGTGAGTGGAATCGCATTCATGAATGAAATTGATGCAAATTCAATCGGTAAAGTATCGATTCACCACGCTAACTTTTTTTGATTATTTTCTGAAAAAAGCAAAATACTACTGCCCGGATGCGATAATTAACCCACCTTTTGATTCTGGATAACCAACATGGATAACGTTGAACTTTCACCGGCAACACGCTGGGGGATGATTGCTACCGGATTACTTCAGGGGCTGGTTTGCTACCTGCTGATCGCCTGGCTTGCCGGAAAAAATCTCAGTTGGATTGTTTATGGCGTGCCTGTGACCGTCGCGTTTTCATCCGTTTTACTCTTCTCCGTGATCTCCTTTAAACAGAAGCGCCTTTGGGGATGGCTGGCGCTGGTGTTTATTGCCACGCTGGGAATGAGCGGCTGGCTGAAGTGGCAAACTGATGGCATGACCCCCTGGAGAGCTGAAAAGGCGCTTTGGGATTTTGGCTGCTATCTGCTGCTGATGGCAATGTTGTTGCTACCGTGGATACAACAAAGCCTTCGCATCCGCAATGACAGTAGCCGCTATCGCTACTTTTACCAGTCTGTATGGCATAACGTACTTATATTACTGGTGATTTTTCTCGCCAATGGCCTGACGTGGCTGGTGCTTTTACTGTGGAGTGAGTTGTTTAAACTTGTTGGCATCACGTTTTTCAAAACGCTCTTTTTTGCAACCGACTGGTTTATTTATCTCACGTTAGGTCTGGCTACCGCGCTGGCGGTGATCCTCGCGCGAACACAGTCACGTTTAATCGACTCTATTCAAAAGTTGTTCACGTTAATCGCCACGGGGTTGCTGCCGTTAGTATCATTGCTAACCCTGATGTTTATTATCACCCTGCCGTTTACGGGCCTGAGCGCGATTTCTCGCCACATCTCCGCCGCTGGGTTGCTGTTAACGCTGGCCTTTTTGCAATTGATCTTAATGGCTATTGTCCGCGATCCGCAAAAAGCGTCACTTCCCTGGACGGGGCCGTTGCGTTGCCTGATTAAAACCGCTTTGCTGGTTGCTCCGCTGTATGTGTTCGTCGCCGCCTGGGCGTTATGGATGCCGGTCGCTCAGTACGGCTGGACTGTCGACCGCTTGCAGGGCGCGCTGGCGGTGCTGGTGTTACTGGTATGGTCGCTGGGGTATTTTGTCAGTATCGTCTGGCGTAAAGGGCAAAACCCCCTTGTTCTTCAGGGCAAAGTGAACCTTGCGGTTTCGTTATTGGTGTTGGTAATACTGGTGCTTCTTAATTCTCCGGTGCTGGACAGTATGCGCATTAGCGTGAACAGTCATATGGCGCGTTATCAGAGCGGCAAAAACACGCCAGACCAGGTAAGTCTCTATATGCTCGAACAGAGCGGTCGCTATGGACGTGCGGCGCTTGAGTCGCTGAAAAGCGATGCCGAGTATATGAAAGACCCGAAACGCGCGCGGGATCTGCTGATGGCGTTAGATGGAGAGCAACATCTTCAGGAACAGGTATCGGAAAAAGTATTAGCCGATAATGTGTTAATTGCCCCAGGTTCTGGTAAACCGGATGCGACATTCTGGTCGGCCTTAATCCAGGATCGCTATAACGTGATGACCTGTATTGAAAAAGACGCCTGCGTACTGGTCGAGCAAGATCTGAATAGTGATGGTCAGGCGGAGCGGATCCTGTTTGCTTTTAATGATGACAGAGTCATTGTCTATGGCTTTGACTCAGCCAGAAAAGAATGGGACGCGCTTGATATGAGTTTACTTCCGCGCCAAATAACGAAAGAAAAATTACTCACAGCTGCGAAGGATGGAAAACTGGGGACGAGGCCTAAAGCGTGGCGCGATCTTGTAGTGGATGGTGAAAGGCTGGATGTGAATCTGAATGAGTGACAAAGCGCATCAGGTGTATTAGTCGTAAAATCCGGCAGAGTCCTCTCTGCCGGACATACTCATTAATGAACTTGCGGATCTGCCGGAGACGCGTTGTTGCGGATCTCGGCAATATCCATCGCATTGAACAGATAGTGGTTACCGCAGTAATCACAATGCATGTCAATTTCGCCATCTTCCGCCAGGATGCTATCGACTTCTTCATCAGGCAGCGTTTTCAGCGCATCGGCGCAACGTTCACGCGAGCAGGTGCATTTGAACTCCACATCCTGCGGATCGTAAACCGTCACCTCTTCTTCGTGATACAAACGCCACAACACTTCGTTTGCCGGTAAGGTCAGCAGTTCTTCGGTTTTGATGGTTTCGGTTAGCGTTGCCAGGTGGTCAAAGTCGTCCTGCTGGGCATTTTGCGCAGGCATTACCTGCAACAACATTCCGCCTGCAGCCGGTTTGCCGTCTACGTCGCCGGTGCGAATAAACAGGCGCGTCGGCAGCTGTTCAGAACGCATAAAGTAATCTTCCAGGCAGGCCGCCAGGGTATCACCTTCCAGACCAACCACGCCCTGATAGCGTTCGCCTTCGCTCGGGGTGATGGTGATCACCACGTAACCATTGCCGACCAGCGTTTTCAGGTCGGCATTTTCTGGAATTTCGCCCTGCACGCGCGCCACACCGCGCATCTGCTGGTTGTTGTTACCGTTAATAACCGCTAGATTCATCGGACCGTCGCCTTGCAGCTGTACGGTGATATCACCATCAAACTTCAACGTAGCGGTTAACAGGCTGGTCGCAACCAGCAGTTCTGCCAGCACGTTTTTAACGGGCTGCGGATAATCGTGATTCTCAAGGATCTGTTGCAGGGTTTCCGAAACGGTTACCAGTTCGCCGCGAACGGCAAAGTTTTCAAACAGATAGCGATGTAATTGGTCATGTTGCGGCATAATCATCTCTCTTGCAGGTGACAGTTATTCACTGTCGCCGTGTTTAAATCGTAACAGGTCGCGGCGCTCTTTTTTGTCCGGGCGTCGGTCCGGATGCGGCATGGTTAAGGCATTAAGTTTACGTGCCAGCGCCATTTTTTCGCGTTTCTCTACACTTTCCGCAGTCTCTTCATACAGCAAGGCTGCCTCGCTGGCGGGGCGACGCTGTTCAGTAATCGCCTTTACAATCACCGTGCGTTCGTCATTTCCCTGGCGCAGAGTGAGCGTGGCATTCAGCTCGACGATTTTGCTTGGCTTGCTGCGCTGCCCGTTGTAATGCACCTTACCGCCTTCAATCATTTCACGGGCCAGCGCGCGGGTTTTATAAAAACGGGCAGCCCATAGCCATTTATCCAGTCGAACCTCAACAGCAGGTTTTTCTTTCATGGCATCTCCTTCACATTAGCGAGGGGATCAGGCGGCGGTAGTCATTCAGTGACGGATGGCGTTGATACTGTTTCTCGGCAATCCCGGAGTCAGGATTAGTCACGCCGAGGCAGTAACGAATACCAAATTGCGCGGCAGCATCGAGAATCGCTTCGCTGTCATCAATAAACAGCGTTCTTTCAGCTTTCAGACCCGTAGCTTCGGCCACCGCATGCCATAACCGCTGATCCTCTTTCGGATAACCAAATGTGTGGGTGGAAAGTAATAAATCAAGGTGTGCGTCCAGACCGGTATGCTCAAGTTTTACCGCCAGGTTGTGCGGATGAGCATTGGTGAGCAAAATTCGCTGCTTACCGCTGGCTTTCAGTGCCTCAAGAAACGGAATGGTATCTTCACGCAGTACGGCGCGCGGTCCCATCTCGGTGGTCATCGCACAGATATCCAGACCCAGTTGCTCACTCCAGTAATCAAGACAGTACCAGTTTAGCGTATGCTGTACGTCGTGATATTGCTGGCGCATATATTCCATCGCTTCCTGTGGCGTAACTCCGTTTTTCGCGCCCCATGTTTCAGGCACCAGCTTTTGCCAGAAATAGTTATCGAAGGCGAGGTCAAGCAACGTGCCGTCCATATCCAGCAGAACGGTATCTACGTCCTGCCAGGCAATGTTGATATGCATGAGGGAAATCTCCAGAGTGAAGCAATTTGCGCGACAGGGTAGCATAACCTGCCGCGCAAACGTGTTATTCGATAAGGCTTTCTGAAGGGGTGATCAGCTGCGGGTTCAGGCAGCTTTCATAATAGGCCTGAATCTTCATCATGCGAGTACGATGGCGCTGGTAACGACGCCAGGCCTGTACGCCATTATAAATGGCGCTACCCAGCATCGTCAGTAGCAGCAGCGTGGTGCTGAGATAGCGCCACAGGCCGGAACGATCCGGGATCGGATGAAGGCCAATATGCTGCGTACCATTGGCGTCAGTGAAGATTTTTGTGACGATACCTTCGGCGTTAAACGGCGTATGCATCAGCATTTGTGCCAGTTTCTGGAAAGCGTTCCACTGTTCTTGCGGCGGATAGTCGTAAAGTGATGCCGAAGGCCAGGGCTGATCAACAAAATCGCTGCCTTCGTCGCTGACAATCAGGAATCCGCCGGGGGCCGGACTGTTTAGTGATTGTGCCGCTCGCGCCGTTTCATGCGTGATAAACGGCGCGGTAGAGGTGGCCACCAGGTTATCCAGCGATTCCGCACTCACCGGGCGTAATAACACATTCACGCCATCGAGTTTCCCGGCGTTGGCGCGTTTTACCAGCGCGTCCCAGTCTTTACTGTTGCCGAGATTGACCAGCGCATTTTTCAGTCGCACACAGTCATCTTTGGCAGAACACAGATCTGCTGTCTTCAGAACAATGTCGCCAAAATCATCAAGCAATACCATACCGGATTTTTGAATTGCTGAACGTAATGAGGCACTGACGCGAGATTCATCTTCCGGTTTAGGGTGCAGCTGGCGATTAACTGCTTCGGTCAATGCCGTCGCTTTGTTGACCAGTTCAGATTCTGGTAATGGCAATGAGCGGGCGTCGTTCCAGATGATCTGCGAGCAGTCAAACGGTAAAAAAGGTGAGTTGGTTTTCGCGCTCCAGGTACCTGAAGTGCGAATATTACACATTCCCGTACCGCTAATACGCAATGTATCGCCAACCCGCACGCCAGCGTCAGCCAGTTGTTTCACGCTGGTGGCTTCAATGGTCTGCGCGCCTTTCATCCACGAGAGGGTGAATTTCAGCGGCATATCCAGCGGGATCCAGAATAACAGCATAAACAGCACCAATAGCGAGCCCGCAGCAATAATCGTACTGCGCAGCCAGTGCTGTAACGGAAAGTTTTTTACTTCATCATGCAGCGAAAGATATCGCCCCTGACGCACTACGTGGCGGTCGAGATAGATATCGATATCGGTTTGTTGACCAAGATCCTGAGCAATGTATGGCTGCCAGTGTGCGGGATAGACCAGGTCGATAATACCGAGTGAAATATTGTTGATCTGTTCCTGATCGTTTTCGCCAAACAATCCCCAACGACGGGGTGTACCGCGCAGACAATGAATTTCCCGCAGGGAGGATTTTGCCGGGGGCGCGAATAGCCCCCACAGACCTGCGCCCAGCAGCAGTAACGCGCCGCCTGCCAGCCACGGAACAAAGACATCCGGGGTAATCAGGCAGAAAAAGAACATCATGAAGGAGGCGACAATCAGCAACGCTTCGCGCAGCCCGCGCGGACGACTCAGCGCATACTCTTCGTGCGTTTCTTTGCGAATATTGAGCAGCTCTATTTGCTCGCTCTCTTCCCCGCGAATCGACGCCTGCGTTGACGGAACAGGTTGCAAGGCATAGCCGCGAGTTTCCTGCATGTACTCCTGCAGCGTATGACCGTTGAGTGAAATAACCAGCGGCAGCGAATCGGTATGAATCAGTTCAACGGTATTCTCATCGTTGATGTACTGTTCCCAGAAAGGGGGCAGGTGGACTTCTACCGAATCGAGGTAGTAACGCCATTTATTCGGATCGTCGGTAGAGATGCCATAACGCGTGATAGCGTGTGTCAGCATCATGACGTTGTTGCTTTCGGCATTCAGCGCCAGAGAGATCGGTGCCGCGCTGGCTCCCGTTGGGCCAGGCACCTGTAATACCTGCGTCAGGCTCTCAAGATAATTTTCAACGGCGCTACGTTCTTCAGATGTGAGTTTACGCGTTTGCGCATCCACGAAGGCGTTGGTCCAGGGCAGCTGACGCCGTCTGGATCGCACTTTTATCAGCCATCCCGCAAGTAGTGAGCAGGCCAGCAAAGCAGCTAAAAAAATCACAATGGTGCTCATGCTTTCCCCATCTTACTTAGTCTGTCAGGCGTGGTCAGTCGCACCGGACACAATACATGATTCTGCGGTTGGCTATCGGCAAGCGTGGAGTTTAACTTGAGCATCATTAAGCACATCACAGTAACCGCTGATCATAGCAAACCCTCTGAAGGCGGAATATCAGCAAATTCCTGGAGTTATTTCAACCTATTGACTTTTAATTTGATTTGAGGACGATTATTTATTAAGTTACATAAATGTAAATAACATGCAATTCACATTGCCGAAAGCGTGTCCGATATCGCACAATAACCGCTGATTTCACAGCATAGATCCCACGATGAGCAAATCATTACAAAAACCCACCATTCTGAATGTTGAAACTGTAGCCCGTTCCCGACTGTTTACCGTCGAAAGCGTGGATCTGGAGTTCAGCAATGGCGTGCGGCGTGTTTATGAACGAATGCGTCCAACCAACCGGGAAGCAGTGATGATTGTGCCGATTGTGGACGATCACCTGATCCTGATCCGCGAATACGCAGTGGGAACTGAATCCTACGAATTAGGTTTTTCGAAAGGATTAATTGATCCGGGTGAAAGCGTCTTTGAAGCCGCTAACCGCGAGCTAAAAGAAGAGGTTGGATTTGGTGCGAACGATCTGACTTTTTTGAAGAAGCTCAGCATGGCACCGTCTTACTTTTCCAGCAAAATGAATATCGTGGTAGCGCAAGATCTCTACCCGGAATCACTGGAAGGCGATGAGCCAGAGCCGTTACCACAGGTGCGCTGGCCGCTGGCGCATATGATGGATTTGCTGGAAGCCCCTGACTTCAACGAAGCGCGTAATGTCAGCGCGCTGTTCCTCGTGCGCGAATGGTTGAAAGGGCAGGGGCGAGTGTAAATGCGTGAAGTTTGCCTGATGCATAATGCTTATCAGGCTTACGAAGTTCCTGCAATTTATTGAATTTTCAATTTTTTGTTGGCCGGATAACGCGTTCACCCGCATCCGGTATAAACAAAGTGCACTTTGTCAGCAAACTTAAAAAGGCGCTGAAGCGCCTTTTTAATCAGAACAATTCCTGTGCCTCGCCATTATCGATAATGGTCGTTCCCACCTCGTGCACCGCCTGTTGTGTCGGCTGCGTACCTTCGATGAAATACTCTTCGCGGCTGTTGCCACCATTAGCTAATTGCCCGGTGCTGCGATCGATATTCACCGTCACAATACCCGGTGGCGGCGTCAGCGGCTGCTCCGGCACACCTTCAAGAACGGCTTTCATATAAGCGTCCCATGCAGGCTGGGCACTCTTGGCACCGCCTTCGTAACCTGAGATCTGATCTTTAATCGCTCCGGAAGCCGTTGTATGACCGAGATTACGACGGTGATCATCAAAGCCAATCCAGACCGAGGTCACAACGCCCGGACCGTAACCCGAGAACCACGCATCTTTCGAACTGTTAGTGGTACCCGTTTTTCCGCCTATGTCATGCCGTTGTAAATCACGACCTGCTCGCCAGCCAGTACCCTGCCAGCCTGGTTCACCAAAAATATTGGTGTTCAAGGCACTCTTAATCAGGAATGCCAGCGGTGTGTTGATGACGTGCGGTGCGTACTCCTGCGCGCCAGTCTTCGCCACTAACGCCTGATTTGCCTGCTCCAGCTGCGGCATTGGTACAGAAACATTCTGCTGCTCGCGGGAGATAGCGACATCTTCAACATCGTTATTTTCCAGCACGTTCGATTTCTGCGTATCACCGTAAATCACCGGAATATCGCATTCCGGGCAGGCTACTTTCGGTTTCGCTTCGAAAATCACGCCGCCCTGATCGTTTTCAATTTTGCTGATAAACCACGGGTCCACCAGGAAGCCGCCGTTCGCCATGACCGCGTAGCCGCGCGCCACCTGCATTGGGGTGAAGGACGCTGAACCCAGCGCCAGCGATTCGGTGTGGACAATGTTTTGTGCCGGGAAGCCGAAGCGTTGCAGATATTCTGCAGCGTAGTCGACGCCCATCGCCCGCATTGCGCGTACCATCACCACGTTTTTCGACTGACCCAGCCCCTGACGTAAGCGAATTGGACCGGCATACTGCGGTGGTGAGTTCTTCGGCTGCCAGTCAGAACCGGCACCTGCATCCCAGCGGGAAATTGGCACATCGTTCAACATACTTGCCAGCGTCAGACCTTTATCCATCGCCGCGGTGTAGAGGAACGGTTTGATGTTGGAACCCACCTGACGCAGTGCCTGGGTGGCGCGGTTAAACTTGCTCTGATTGAAATCAAAGCCACCGACCAGCGCCATAACGGCACCGTTTTGCGGATTGATCGACACCAGCGCCGAGTTCACTTCCGGCACTTGCGCCAGCCACCATGCATCGCCAACTTGACGAACCCAGATTTGCTGACCCGTTTGCAGAACATCGGTCACTTTACGTGGCGTCGGTCCCTGCTGAGTATCCGAACGGTAAGGACGCGCCCAGCGAACACCTTCCATACTCAATACGACGGTCGACCCGTCTGCCAGCATCGCTGTTGCTTCCTGAGGATTGGCGCTGGTGACTGCGGCAGGCAGCAGCGGACCATAGGTCGGCAGCGCCTTCAGCGTATCGGTAATTTTGTTGTTGTCCCACGCCGATTCGCCCACTTTCCACAGCACATTCGCCGGGCCGCGATAGCCGTGGCGCATGTCGTAGTCCAGCACGTTATTACGTACCGCCTGCTGTGCGGCCTGCTGCACTTTGCGGGTGATGGTGGTGTAAATGCGATAACCGTCTTCATAGGCACTTTCGCCATAACGGTTATACATCTCCTGGCGCACCATTTCGCTCAGGTATGGCGCAGAGAAAGCAATCTCCGGCGCGTGATAGTTAGCGTTAATCGCCTCAGTGCGTGTCTGATCGAACTGTTGTTGGGTGATATACCCTTCATCCAGCATCCGCGACAGCACGACGTTACGCCGCGCGACGGCACGATCCATTGAGTAGAGCGGGTTGAAGGTGGAAGGCGCTTTCGGCAGCCCGGCTATCACCGCCATTTCGTTCAACGTCAGTTGGTCGACAGTTTTACCGAAATAGACTTGTGCCGCAGCACCGACACCATAGGCGCGGTAACCGAGGTAAATTTTGTTCAGATAAAGCTCGAGGATCTCGTCTTTCGTCAGCAACTGTTCAATGCGAATCGCGAGGAAGACTTCCTTAATCTTGCGCATCAGCGTGCGTTCTGGACTGAGGAAGAAGTTTCTCGCCAGCTGCTGGGTAATGGTACTCGCCCCTTGTGACGCGTGACCGGAGAACAGCGCCACGCTTGCCGCACGGAAGATCCCCACCGGGTCAACGCCGTGATGCTCGTAGAAGCGGCTGTCTTCCGTCGCGATAAAGGCTTTCACCATCTCCGGCGGGATTTGATCCAACGTAACCGGAATACGACGTTTCTCACCGTATTGAGCAATCAGCTCGCCATCGGCGCTGTAAATCTGCATCGGAATTTGCAGGCGAACATCTTTTAATGTCGCCACATCCGGCAGTTGTGGCTCGATGTAGCGGTATAGGCCATAAATCGAGCCTGCTCCCAGCAGAATGCAACAGACTGCAAGGATCAAAAAATACTTTACGAACTTCACTGGAAATTTCCCATTTAGTTTCATTTGGGCAGTTTATAAACAAACGCGCGGTAGTATAAAGGCAAGCCAGACGCATTGATATACCCGTCAGAGTGACGGGTGATAAGGAGATCATCACAATGGCATTTAAGAACTGGCAAATTGGTTTGCATTTACAACAGCAAGAAGCGGTAGCGGTTGCTATCGTGCGGAGCGCAAAAGAATGCTTATTGCACCGCTGGTGGCGGTTGCCACTGGAGAACGACATTATCAAAGATGGGCGGATTGTTGATGTGCAGCGGCTGGCTAACACGTTGTTACCGTGGAGTCGTGAACTGCCGCAGCGTCATCACATTATGTTGGCGTTTCCCGCCAGTCGCACATTACAGCGGTCATTTCCACGCCCGTCGATGTCCCTCGGTGAGCGGGAGCAAATGGCCTGGCTGTCCGGGACGATGGCCCGTGAACTGGATATGGATCCGGACTCCCTGCGCTTCGATTACAGCGAAGACTCACTCAGTCCCGCCTATAACGTGACTGCCGCGCAAAGCAAAGAGCTGGCAACGCTGCTTACTCTGGCAGAAAGGTTGCGTGTTCATGTTAGCGCGATCACTCCGGATGCCAGTGCATTACAGCGATTCCTGCCTTTTTTACCTTCTCATCAGCAATGTCTGGCCTGGCGTGATAACGAACAGTGGCTGTGGGCGACGCGCTATAGCTGGGGGCGCAAACTGGCGGTGGGGATGACTAGCGCGAAGGAGCTGGCGGCAGCGTTATCTGTTGATCCCGAAAGCGTCGCGCTATGTGGCGAAGGCGGATTTGACCCCTGGGAGGCGGTTTCTGTTCGTCAGCCGCCGCTACCGCCACCAGGTGGAGACTTTGCCATCGCGCTGGGGCTGGCGCTTGGGAAGGTGTACTGATGAACCCGCCAATTAATTTTTTGCCCTGGCGACAGCAACGCCGGACTGCTTTTCTTCGTTTCTGGTTGCTGATGTTCGTTGCGCCTCTGCTGCTGGCCATCGGGATAACGCTAATACTGCGTCTGACAAGCAATGCCGAAGCACGCGTAAACGCCGTTTTGCTTCAGGCGGAACAACAACTCGCCCGCAGCTTACAGATAACGAAACCACGTTTGCTGGAACGCCAGCAGTTACGCGAACAGCGTTTGCAACGGCAGCGCCAACGACAATTTACCCGCGACTGGCAATCTGCTCTGGAAGCACTGGCGGCGCTTTTACCCGAACATGCCTGGCTGACAACGATAAGCTGGCAGCAGGGAACGCTGGAGATCAAGGGGCTGACAACAAGCATTGCCGCGTTAAACGCGCTGGAAACGTCACTCCGCCAGGATGCTTCTTTTCATCTCAATCAGCGGGGGGCCACGCAGCAGGATGCGCAGGGACGCTGGCAATTTGAGTATCAGTTAACAAGGAAGGTTAGCGATGAACATGTTCTTTGACTGGTGGTTCGCCACATCACTCCGCCTCCGCCAGTTTTGCTGGGCAGTCTGGTTGCTGGTGTTAGTTACGCTCATTTTTCTGTCATTGACACACCATGAAGAGAGCGACGCATTAATTCGACTACGGGCAAATCATCACCAGCAGTGGGCTGCACTGTATCGCCTGGTAGACACCACTCCCTTCAGCGAGGAAAAAACGCTGCCCTTTTCGCCACTGGATTTTCAGTTATCCGGCGCGCAACTGGTTTACTGGCATCCATCCGCGCAGGGAGGTGAGTTGGCGTTGAAAACGCTGTGGGAAGCAGTGCCGTCGGCATTTACACGGCTGGCAGAGCGCAACGTCAGCGTGAGCCGTTTTTTGTTAAGCGTGGAAGGTGATGACCTTTTGTTCACGCTACAACTGGAGACGCCGCATGAGGGTTAAACGCTGGTTGTTAGCAGGCATTGCATTGTGCCTTTTAACCGGTATGCGTGACCCTTTTAAACCGCCGGAAGATCTATGCCGGATTAGCGAACTTAGCCAGTGGCGCTATCAGGGGATGGTAGGGCGAGGCGAGCGCATCATCGGTGTAATAAAAGATGGGCAAAAAAAATGGCGACGGGTGCAGCAAAACGATGTGCTGGAAAACGGCTGGACGATCTTACAGCTGACGCCAGACGCACTAACGCTGGGAACCGGGACAAACTGCGAACCGCCACACTGGTTGTGGCAACGGCAAGGAGATACAAATGAAGCAATGGATAGCCGCACTACTGTTGATGCTTATACCCGGCGTACAGGCGGCAAAGCCGCAAAAAGTGACGCTGATGGTGGATGACGTTCCGGTAGCTCAGGTGTTGCAGGCGCTGGCTGAACAGGAGAAGTTGAACCTGGTGGTTTCGCCAGACGTCAGCGGTACGGTGTCGTTACATTTAACTGACGTTCCCTGGAAGCAGGCACTACAAACTGTAGTGAAAAGCGCCGGATTGATAACGCGCCAGGAGGGCAACATTCTCTCGGTGCATTCCGTTGCCTGGCAGAATGACAATATCGCCCGCCAGGAGGCGGAGCAGACGCGGGCGCAGGCAAATCTGCCGCTGGAAAATCGCAATATTACTCTGCAATACGCCGACGCCGGAGAGCTGGCGAAAGCGGGGGAGAAGCTACTGAGTGCCAAAGGGAGTATGACCGTCGATAAACGCACCAATCGCCTTTTGCTGCGAGATAACAAAACGGCGTTAAGCACGCTTGAACAGTGGGTATCGCAAATGGATCTGCCGGTCGGGCAGGTTGAGCTGTCGGCGCATATTGTCACCATTAATGAAAAAAGTTTGCGTGAGTTAGGTGTGAAATGGACGTTGGCCGATGCGCAACAAGGTGGTGGCGTTGGGCAAGTCACCACGCTTGGCAGCGACCTCTCCGTAGCGACGGCGACAACGCATATCGGTTTTAACATTGGACGCATCAACGGACGTTTACTGGATCTTGAGCTTTCCGCGCTCGAACAAAAACAGCAGCTGGATATTATCGCCAGTCCGCGTCTGCTGGCCTCACATCTTCAGCCTGCCAGCATTAAACAGGGGAGCGAAATTCCATATCAGGTTTCCAGCGGGGAAAGTGGCGCGACGTCGGTGGAATTTAAAGAGGCCGTCCTGGGGATGGAAGTCACGCCCACGGTGTTACAAAAAGGTCGCATCCGGCTGAAATTACACATCAGCCAGAACGTTCCGGGGCAGGTGCTACAGCAGGCAGATGGCGAAGTACTGGCGATTGATAAGCAGGAGATCGAAACGCAGGTCGAGGTCAAAAGCGGAGAAACGTTGGCGCTGGGCGGCATTTTTACCCGTAAAAATAAATCGGGTCAGGATAGCGTACCGTTGCTTGGCGACATTCCCTGGTTCGGGCAATTATTTCGTCATGACGGAAAAGAAGATGAACGACGCGAGTTAGTGGTGTTTATCACGCCACGACTGGTTTCCAGTGAGTAAACAGCCGTAAAAGCGGTAATGTTTTTACGCTGAACGTGTTTCATCTATTTGACGCGCGCAGGTATTTAGCATACAAGGAGTACCGATTTGAGAGTTGGTGCTCTTCGCTGCCTGCGTTCCATGATGATGATTTATCATTCAGGCGGCATTTTGCTGTCTTTTTTACGCTAATCTTACCCGGTGATTTATCGCCAGAGCGGTGGTAGCAAGGCAGCGCGCTTGCAGCGACCAGATATGCAGAGGGATGGGTGATTTATTCAGTTGCCAAACCCGCTGGAGTATTGAGATAATTTTCAGTCTGACTCTCGCAATATCTTATGAGGTTTCAGTTCATGTCCTGCGGCGCTCTCTGAGCGAAGCGGGTTTATCATTAACGAATAGTCTTAGTAGTACCGAAAAAATGGCAGAGAAACGCAATATCTTTCTGGTTGGGCCTATGGGTGCCGGAAAAAGCACTATTGGGCGCCAGTTAGCTCAACAACTCAATATGGAATTTTACGATTCCGATCAAGAGATTGAGAAACGAACCGGAGCTGATGTGGGCTGGGTTTTCGATTTAGAAGGCGAAGAAGGCTTCCGCGATCGCGAAGAAAAGGTCATCAATGAGTTGACCGAGAAACAGGGTATTGTGCTGGCTACTGGCGGCGGCTCTGTGAAATCCCGTGAAACGCGTAACCGTCTTTCCGCTCGTGGCGTTGTCGTTTATCTTGAAACGACCATCGAAAAGCAACTTGCACGCACGCAGCGTGATAAAAAACGCCCGTTGCTGCACGTTGAAACACCGCCGCGTGAAGTTCTGGAAGCGTTGGCCAATGAACGCAATCCGCTGTATGAAGAGATTGCCGACGTGACCATTCGTACTGATGATCAAAGCGCTAAAGTGGTTGCAAACCAGATTATTCACATGCTGGAAAGCAACTAATTCTGGCTTTATATACACTCGTCTGCGGGTACAGTAATTAAGGTGGATGTCGCGTTATGGAGAGGATTGTCGTTACTCTCGGGGAACGTAGTTACCCAATTACCATCGCATCTGGTTTGTTTAATGAACCAGCTTCATTCTTACCGCTGAAATCGGGCGAGCAGGTCATGTTGGTCACCAACGAAACCCTGGCTCCTCTGTATCTCGATAAGGTCCGCGGCGTACTTGAACAGGCGGGTGTTAACGTCGATAGCGTTATCCTCCCTGACGGCGAGCAGTATAAAAGCCTGGCTGTACTCAATACCGTCTTTACGGCATTGTTACAAAAGCCGCATGGTCGCGATACTACTCTGGTGGCGCTTGGCGGCGGCGTAGTGGGTGATCTGACCGGCTTCGCGGCGGCGAGTTATCAGCGCGGTGTACGTTTCATTCAAGTCCCGACGACGTTACTGTCTCAGGTCGACTCCTCCGTTGGCGGCAAAACTGCGGTCAACCATCCCCTCGGTAAAAACATGATTGGCGCGTTCTACCAGCCCGCTTCAGTGGTGGTGGATCTCGACTGTCTGAAAACGCTTCCCCCGCGTGAGTTAGCGTCGGGGCTGGCAGAAGTCATCAAATACGGCATTATTCTTGACGGTGCGTTTTTTAACTGGCTGGAAGAGAATCTGGATGCGTTGTTGCGTCTGGACGGTCCGGCAATGGCGTACTGTATTCGCCGTTGTTGTGAGCTGAAAGCAGAAGTTGTCGCCGCCGACGAGCGCGAAACCGGGTTACGTGCTTTACTGAATCTGGGACACACCTTTGGTCATGCCATTGAAGCTGAAATGGGGTATGGCAATTGGTTACATGGTGAAGCGGTCGCTGCGGGTATGGTGATGGCGGCGCGGACGTCGGAACGTCTCGGGCAGTTTAGTTCTGCCGAAACGCAGCGTATTATAACCCTGCTCACACGGGCTGGGTTACCGGTCAATGGGCCGCGCGAAATGTCCGCACAGGCGTATTTACCGCATATGCTGCGTGACAAGAAAGTCCTTGCGGGAGAGATGCGCTTAATTCTTCCGTTGGCAATTGGTAAGAGTGAAGTTCGCAGCGGCGTTTCGCACGAGCTTGTTCTTAACGCCATTGCCGATTGTCAATCAGCGTAACAACAAGAAAGGTCAGGCCGCTTATCAAGCGGTCTATTAGCTTCAGGTTAATTGCAACGTGGTAAGCATTAACCTTTTAGTGGGGTGTTAAATGGATGAATTCAAACCAGAAGACGAGCTGAAACCCGATCCCAGCGATCGTCGTACTGGTCGTTCTCGTCAATCTTCTGAACGTTCTGAGCGTACTGAACGTGGCGAACCGCAGATCAATTTTGATGATATTGAACTTGATGACACTGACGATCGCCGTCCGACTCGTGCGCAAAAAGCGCGTAATGAGGAACCGGAAATCGAAGAAGAACTTGACGAATCCGAAGATGAAACCGTGGATGAAGAGCGCGTAGAGCGTCGTCCGCGTAAGCGCAAAAAAGCAGCCAGTAAACCCGCTTCTCGTCAGTATATGATGATGGGTGTCGGCATTCTGGTTCTACTGCTGTTGATCATCGGTATCGGTTCTGCGCTAAAAGCCCCCTCGACCTCTTCCAGCGATCAAACCGCGTCTGGCGAGAAGAGTATTGATCTTGCAGGCAATGCGACCGATCAGGCCAATGGCGTGCAGCCAGCGCCGGGAACCACGTCTGCGGAAAATACTCAGCAGGATGTTTCTCTGCCGCCGATCTCTTCTACGCCGACTCAAGGGCAAATCCCGGCGGCAACGGATGGTCAACAACGTGTTGAAGTGCAGGGTGACCTGAACAATGCGCTGACCCAGCCACAAAATCAGCAACAGCTGAACAATGTGGCGGTCAATTCTACATTGCCGACCGAACCCGCAACGGTTGCGCCTGTTCGCAATGGCAATGCATCGCGTGACACGGCGAAAACGCAAACCGCTGAACGTCCGGCCACTACGCGCCCGGCTCGTCAGCAGGCGGTGATTGAACCGAAAAAACCGCAAGCAACCGTGAAAACGGAACCGAAGCCAGTCGCACAGACGCCGAAGCGAACTGAACCAGCTGCCCCTGTGGCGAGCACAAAGGCACCGGCTGCGACTTCTACGCCAGCACCAAAAGAGACGGCGACTACGGCTCCAGTACAGACGGCATCCCCGGCGCAAACCACGGCAACACCAGCCGCTGGAGGGAAGACCGCAGGTAATGTTGGTTCGTTGAAATCGGCACCGTCCAGCCATTACACTCTGCAGCTGAGCAGTTCCTCTAACTACGACAACCTGAACGGTTGGGCGAAGAAAGAGAATCTGAAAAACTACGTTGTCTATGAAACGACGCGTAATGGTCAGCCGTGGTATGTCCTGGTTTCTGGCGTGTATGCTTCGAAAGAAGAGGCGAAAAAAGCGGTATCTACATTGCCAGCAGATGTCCAGGCCAAAAACCCGTGGGCGAAACCGCTGCGTCAGGTACAGGCCGATCTGAAGTAATCAAGGTTATCTCCCGCAATGGTTTATCATTGCGGGCGTTGCCTGAAGCGCTGGATGCTGTCGGAGCTTTCTCCACAGCCGGAGAAGGTGTAATTAGTTAGTCAGCATGAAGAAAAATCGCGCTTTTTTGAAGTGGGCAGGGGGCAAGTATCCCCTGCTTGATGATATTAAACGGCATTTGCCCAAGGGCGAATGTCTGGTTGAGCCTTTTGTAGGTGCCGGGTCGGTGTTTCTCAACACCGACTTTTCTCGTTATATCCTTGCCGATATCAATAGCGACCTGATCAGTCTCTATAACATTGTGAAGATGCGTACTGATGAGTACGTACAGGCCGCACGCGAGCTGTTTGTTCCCGAAACAAATTGCGCCGAGGTTTACTATCAGTTCCGCGAAGAGTTCAACAAAAGCCAGGATCCGTTCCGTCGGGCGGTACTGTTTTTATATTTGAACCGCTACGGTTACAACGGCCTGTGTCGTTACAATCTGCGCGGTGAGTTTAACGTGCCGTTTGGCCGCTACAAAAAACCCTATTTCCCGGAAGCAGAGTTGTATCACTTCGCTGAAAAAGCGCAGAATGCCTTTTTCTATTGTGAGTCTTACGCCGATAGCATGGCGCGCGCAGATGATGCATCTGTCGTCTATTGCGATCCGCCTTATGCGCCGCTGTCTGCGACTGCCAACTTTACGGCGTATCACACAAACAGTTTTACGCTTGAACAACAAGCGCATCTGGCGGAGATCGCTGAAGGTCTGGTTGATCGCCATATTCCGGTGCTGATCTCCAATCACGATACGATGTTAACGCGTGAGTGGTATCAGCGCGCAAAATTGCATGTCGTCAAAGTTCGACGCAGTATAAGCAGCAACGGCGGCACACGTAAAAAGGTGGACGAACTGCTGGCTTTGTACAAACCAGGAGTCGTTTCACCCGCGAAAAAATAATTCTCAAGGAGAAGCGGATGAAACAGTATTTGATTGCCCCCTCAATTCTGTCGGCTGATTTTGCCCGCCTGGGTGAAGATACCGCAAAAGCCCTGGCAGCTGGCGCTGATGTCGTGCATTTTGACGTCATGGATAACCACTATGTTCCCAATCTGACGATTGGGCCAATGGTGCTGAAATCCTTGCGTAACTACGGCATTACCGCCCCTATCGACGTACATCTGATGGTGAAACCCGTCGATCGCATTGTGCCTGATTTCGCTGCCGCTGGTGCCAGCATCATTACCTTTCATCCAGAAGCCTCCGAGCATGTTGACCGCACGCTGCAACTGATTAAAGAAAATGGCTGTAAAGCGGGTTTGGTATTTAACCCGGCGACACCTCTGAGTTATCTGGATTACGTGATGGATAAGCTGGATGTGATCCTGCTGATGTCCGTCAATCCTGGTTTCGGCGGTCAGTCTTTCATTCCTCAAACACTGGATAAACTGCGCGAAGTACGTCGTCGTATCGACGAGTCTGGCTTTGACATTCGACTGGAAGTGGACGGTGGCGTGAAGGTGAACAACATTGGCGAAATCGCTGCGGCGGGCGCGGATATGTTTGTTGCTGGTTCGGCAATCTTCGACCAGCCAGACTACAAAAAAGTCATTGATGAAATGCGCAGTGAACTGGCAAAGGTAAGTCATGAATAAGTTTGAAGATATTCGCGGCGTCGCTTTTGATCTCGACGGTACGCTGGTTGACAGTGCCCCCGGTCTTGCTGCTGCGGTAGATATGGCGCTGTATGCGCTGGAGTTGCCTGTCGCAGGTGAAGAACGCGTTATTACCTGGATTGGTAACGGCGCAGATATTCTGATGGAGCGCGCATTGACCTGGGCGCGTCAGGAACGTGCGACTCTGCGTAAAACAATGGGTAAACCGCCCGTTGATGACGACATTCCGGCAGAAGAACAGGTACGTATTCTGCGTAAACTGTTCGATCGCTACTATGGCGAGGTTGCCGAAGAGGGGATGTTTTTGTTCCCGCACGTTGCCGATACGTTGGGCGCGTTGCAGGCTAAAGGCCTGCCGCTAGGCCTGGTCACCAACAAACCGACGCCGTTCGTCGCGCCGCTGCTCGAAGCCTTAGATATCGCCAAATACTTCAGCGTGGTTATCGGCGGCGATGATGTGCAAAACAAAAAACCGCATCCGGACCCGCTGTTACTGGTGGCTGAACGGATGGGCATTGCTCCACAACAGATGCTGTTTGTTGGCGACTCACGCAATGATATTCAGGCAGCAAAAGCGGCAGGTTGCCCATCAGTTGGCTTAACCTACGGATATAACTACGGCGAGGCTATCGATCTCAGCCAGCCTGATGTAATTTATCAGTCTCTAAATGACCTTCTGCCCGCATTAGGGCTTCCGCATAGCGAAAATCAGGAATCGAAAAATGACTAAGCCCATCGTTTTTAGTGGCGCACAGCCCTCAGGTGAATTGACCATTGGTAACTACATGGGTGCGCTGCGTCAGTGGGTAAACATGCAGGATGACTACCATTGCATTTACTGTATCGTTGACCAACACGCGATCACCGTGCGCCAGGATGCACAGAAGCTGCGTAAAGCGACGCTGGATACGCTGGCGTTGTATCTGGCTTGTGGTATCGATCCTGAGAAAAGCACCATTTTTGTTCAGTCCCACGTGCCGGAACATGCGCAGTTAGGCTGGGCATTGAACTGCTATACCTACTTCGGCGAACTGAGCCGCATGACACAGTTTAAAGATAAATCTGCGCGTTATGCCGAGAACATCAACGCTGGTCTGTTTGACTATCCGGTGCTGATGGCAGCGGACATCCTGCTGTATCAAACTAATCTGGTGCCGGTGGGTGAAGACCAGAAACAGCACCTGGAACTGAGCCGCGATATCGCCCAGCGTTTCAACGCGCTGTACGGCGATATCTTTAAGGTGCCAGAGCCGTTTATTCCGAAATCTGGCGCGCGCGTAATGTCGCTGCTGGAGCCGACCAAGAAGATGTCCAAGTCTGACGATAACCGCAATAACGTTATCGGCCTGCTGGAAGATCCGAAATCGGTAGTGAAGAAAATCAAACGCGCGGTCACTGACTCCGACGAGCCGCCGGTAGTTCGCTACGATGTGCAGAACAAAGCGGGCGTTTCCAACCTGCTGGATATCCTTTCTGCGGTAACGGGCCAGAGCATCCCGGAACTGGAAAAACAGTTCGAAGGCAAGATGTATGGTCATCTGAAAGGTGAAGTGGCTGATGCCGTTTCCGGTATGCTGACTGAATTGCAGGAACGTTACCACCGTTTCCGCAACGATGAAGCCTTCCTGCAACAGGTGATGAAAGACGGCGCAGAAAAAGCCAGCGCACACGCTTCCCGTACGCTAAAAGCGGTGTACGAAGCGATTGGTTTTGTGGCGAAGCCGTAATTTAACATTAATGCCAAAAACCGGGGAAACCCGGTTTTTTTATCCTCATTTGCAATAATCCGAAAAAATGTGAAGCGCCTCGCCGTTTCCACATCTCGCTGTTGCGCCTTATCTTCAAATTCCTGAAGATATAAACATTCATTTTATTGAAAATATATTATGCGTCGAACGTTTATCAAAAAAGAAGGCGTCGTTATCACGACACTGGCCCGTTATTTGTTGGGTGAAAAGTGCGGTAATCGACTGAAAACCATAGATGAGCTGGCAACTGAATGCCGTTCATCGGTTGGCCTGACGCAGGCCGCGTTGAAAACGCTGGAATCAAGCGGAGCGATACGGATTGAACGCCGTGGGCGCAATGGCAGTTATCTGGTCGAGATGGATAACAAAGCATTGCTGACTCATGTGGATATCAACAACGTGGTATGTGCGATGCCCTTGCCCTATACCCGTTTGTACGAAGGCCTGGCGAGCGGATTGAAAGCCCAGTTTGATGGCATTCCTTTTTACTATGCGCATATGCGCGGCGCGGATATTCGCGTGGAGTGTTTACTTAACGGCGTGTATGACATGGCGGTGGTTTCGCGACTGGCGGCGGAAAGTTATCTCACGCAAAAAGGATTATGCCTCGCGCTGGAGTTGGGACCGCATACCTACGTTGGCGAGCACCAGTTGATTTGCCGTAAAGGCGAGTCAGCAAACGTGAAGCGCGTGGGGCTGGATAACCGTTCGGCAGATCAGAAAATCATGACCGATGTCTTTTTTGGCGATAGTGATGTGGAACGAGTCGATCTCTCTTATCACGAGAGTTTACAACGCATTGTTAAAGGCGATGTTGACGCGGTTATCTGGAACGTAGTGGCGGAAAACGAACTGACTATGCTGGGATTAGAAGCGACGCCGCTCACAGACGATCCGCGATTTTTACAGGCCACCGAAGCCGTGATCCTGACGCGTGCCGATGATTACCCAATGCAACAACTGCTGCGTGCAGTTGTTGATAAACATGCCCTGCTTGCTCATCAACAGCGAGTAGTCAGTGGGGAACAGGAACCCAGTTATTAAACGAAAGGCATCTGATATGGAAACCAGACTCAACCTGCTTTGCGATGCAGGCGTTATTGATAAGGACATCTGCAAAGGCATGATGCAGGTCGTCAATGTACTGGAAACAGAGTGCCATCTACCGGTGCGCAGTGAGCAAGGAACGATGGCGATGACACATATGGCGAGTGCACTGATGCGCAGTCGCCGTGGTGAAGAAATAGAGCCGCTGGATGACGAATTGCTGGCGGAACTGGCGCAATCCAGCCACTGGCAAGCCGTTGTGCAATTGCATCAGGTATTGTTGAAGGAATTTGCACTGGAAGTTAACCCGTGTGAAGAAGGCTATTTGCTGGCCAACCTTTATGGATTATGGATGGCTGCTAACGAAGAGGTTTGAAGCTCCCGATAAATCCACGTCGTACAACCTAAATATTCAAAAAAATGAATATTTAATTCAAGGAACAGAAACGAGGCAACAAGATGTTTGTAGAAGCATTGAAACGCCAGAATCCGGCGCTGATTTCCGCCGCACTAAGTTTGTGGCAGCAGGGCAAGATCGCCCCGGACAGTTGGGTGATCGACGTGGATCAAGTTCTGGAAAACGGCAAGCGGCTGATTGAGACGGCGCGGCTTTACGGCATTGAACTGTATCTGATGACCAAACAATTCGGTCGTAATCCGTGGCTGGCAGAAAAACTGCTGGCTCTGGGCTACAGCGGCATTGTGGCGGTGGATTACAAAGAGGCGCGAGTCATGCGCCGCGCCGGTTTGCCGGTAGCGCATCAGGGGCATTTGGTACAAATCCCTTGTCATCAGGTGGTTGACGCCGTTGCACAGGGAACCGACGTCATCACCGTGTTTACTCTCGACAAAGCGCGGGAAGTTTCTGCGGCAGCGGTGGAGGCCGGACGTGTGCAGTCTGTGCTGCTCAAAGTTTATAGCGACGATGATTTTCTTTATCCGGGGCAGGAGAGCGGTTTTGTACAGCATTCGCTGCACGAGGTGGTTGCTGAAATCCAGAATCTGCCGGGGCTACATTTGGCGGGACTTACCCATTTCCCTTGCCTGCTTTGGGATGAGGCTGCCGGGAAAGTTTTGCCGACACCGAATCTTCACACGCTGGTACAAGCACGGGATCAACTGGCGAAATCTGGTATTGCGATTGAGCAACTGAACGCACCTTCAGCGACCAGCTGCACGTCGCTGCCATTGCTGGCGGAATACGGTGTGACTCATACCGAACCCGGTCATGCGCTGACGGGCACTATTCCGGCAAATCAACAGGGCGATCAGCCTGAACGTATCGCGATGCTCTGGTTAAGTGAAATCTCCCATCATTTCCGTGGCGACAGCTACTGCTACGGCGGCGGTTACTACCGTCGTGGTCACGCGCAACATGCGCTGGTGTTTACGCCAGAAAATCAAAGAATTACTGAAACATATCTCAACGCCGTGGATGACAGCAGTATCGACTACACCCTGCCGCTGGCAGGCGAGCATCCGGTAAGTAGTGCAGTGGTGCTCTGTTTTCGCACGCAGATTTTTATCACCCGTAGCGATGTGGTGCTGGTGTCCGGTATTCACCATGGCGAACCAGAAATAGTTGGTCGTTATGACAGCCTCGGCAACCCTCTGGAGGCGTAAATGGCGCGATTTGTGGTGTTAGTGATTGATAGCTTTGGCGTAGGGGCAATGAAAGATGTCACGCTGGTGCGTCCGCAGGATGCCGGGGCGAATACCTGTGGTCACATCCTGAGCCAGTTGCCGCATTTGCAGCTACCAGCGCTGGAGAAGCTGGGGCTAATCAACGCATTGGGTTATGCACCAGGTGATATGCAACCGTCAGATTCCGCAACCTGGGGGGTGGCAGAGCTGCAACATGAAGGTGGCGATACCTTTATGGGGCATCAGGAAATTTTAGGCACGCGCCCGTTACCGCCGCTGCGGATGCCCTTTCGCGATGTGATTGACCGTGTTGAGCAGGCATTAGTTTCCGCTGGCTGGCAGGTGGAGCGCCGTGGCGATGATCTGCAATTTCTGTGGGTCAATCAGGCGGTTGCGATTGGCGATAATCTCGAGGCGGATTTAGGCCAGGTCTATAACATCACCGCCAATCTCTCTGTGATCTCTTTTGACGACGCAATCAAAATTGGTCGTATTGTGCGTGAGCAGGTACAGGTCGGTCGGGTCATTACATTTGGCGGCCTGTTACCCGACAGTCAACGCATTCTCGATGCCGCAGAAAGCAAAGAAGGGCGCTTTATTGGTATCAATGCGCCGCGTTCAGGCGCTTATGACAACGGCTTCCAGGTCGTGCATATGGGCTACGGTGTCGATGATAAAGTGCAGGTGCCACAAAAACTGTATGAAGTGGGCGTACCAACCGTGCTGGTGGGGAAAGTGGCGGATATTGCCAGTAATCCTTATGGCGTGAGCTGGCAAAACCTGGTGGATAGCCAGCGGATTATGGATATCACCCTCGACGAATTTAACACGCATCCGACGGCGTTTATTTGCACCAATATCCAGGAAACCGACCTCGCTGGTCACGCGGAAGACGTCGCACGTTATGCCGAACGTTTGCAGGTCGTTGACCGTAACCTTGCCCGGCTTGTTGAGGCGATGCAGCCAGATGATTGCCTGGTCGTGATGGCGGATCACGGTAACGATCCGACCATTGGTCACAGCCACCATACCCGTGAAGTGGTGCCAGTGCTGGTTTATCAGCAAGGGCTGGTCCACACGCAACTCGGTGTGCGCACCACGCTTTCTGATGTGGGGGCTACCGTGTGTGAATTTTTCCGTGCGCCACCGCCACAAAATGGTCGCTCTTTTCTTTCCTCCCTCCGGTTTGCAGGAGACACCCTATGAGTTTTGATCCGACGGGCTACACCCTCGCCCATGAGCATCTGCATATTGATCTCTCCGGCTTTAAAAACAACGTGGACTGCCGCCTTGATCAGTATGCGTTCATTTGCCAGGAGATGAACGACCTGATGGCCCAGGGCGTGCGTAATGTGATTGAGATGACCAACCGTTACATGGGGCGCAATGCGCAATTTATGCTCGATGTAATGCGCGAAACCGGGATCAACGTGGTGGCCTGTACCGGTTATTACCAGGACGCGTTTTTCCCGGAACATGTGGCGACCCGCAGCGCGCAGGAACTGGCGCAAGAGATGGTCGATGAAATTGAGCAGGGTATCGATGGCACTGACCTGAAAGCCGGGATCATCGCGGAGATTGGCTCCAGCGAAGGGAAGATTACGCCGCTGGAAGAGAAGGTGTTTATTGCCGCCGCGCTGGCACATAACCAGACCGGACGCCCGATCTCCACGCATACGTCGTTCAGCACGATGGGGCTGGAGCAACTGGCTCTGTTGCAAGCCCACGGAGTTGATCTTTCGCGCGTCACCGTCGGCCACTGCGATCTGAAAGACAATCTCGACAACATTTTGAAGATGATCGATCTCGGCGCGTATGTGCAGTTCGACACCATCGGCAAGAACAGTTACTACCCGGACGAAAAGCGCATTGCGATGCTCCATGCGCTACGTGACCGTGGGTTGCTGAACCGCGTCATGCTGTCGATGGATATTACGCGGCGCTCTCATTTAAAAGCCAACGGTGGTTATGGCTATGACTTTTTATTGACCACCTTTATTCCGCAATTGCGCCAGTCAGGATTCAGTCAGGCCGATGTGGATGTGATGTTACGTGAAAATCCCTCTCAATTTTTCCAATAAGGACAGACTCATGAAAAAGATTGGCGTTGCAGGCTTACAGCGTGAGCAGATTAAAAAAACCATTGAAGCGACGGCTCCTGGCTGTTTTGAAGTTTTCATTCACAACGACATGGAAGCGGCAATGAAAGTGAAATCCGGACAACTGGATTACTACATCGGCGCGTGTAATACCGGTGCGGGCGCGGCATTGTCGATTGCCATCGCGGTGATTGGCTATAACAAAAGTTGCACCATTGCCAAGCCGGGCATTAAAGCGAAAGACGAACATATCGCCAAAATGATCGCTGAAGGAAAAGTGGCGTTTGGCCTTTCCGTTGAGCACGTCGAACACGCGATTCCGATGCTGATTAACCATCTGAAATAAAAGGCACGACTATGGATCTGTACATTCAGATTATCGTGGTGGCGTGCCTGACGGGTATGACATCGCTTCTGGCGCATCGCTCGGCAGCCGTTTTTCATGACGGTATCCGCCCGATCCTGCCGCAACTGATTGAAGGCTATATGAACCGTCGCGAGGCGGGGAGTATCGCTTTTGGTCTGAGCATTGGTTTTGTGGCCTCGGTGGGGATCTCTTTTACCCTGAAAACCGGGCTGCTCAACGCATGGTTACTCTTTCTTCCTACCGATATCCTCGGCGTACTGGCGATAAACAGCCTGATGGCGTTTGGTCTTGGTGCTATCTGGGGAATATTGATCCTCACCTGTCTGTTGCCAGTAAACCAGCTGCTGACCGCGCTACCGGTGGATGTATTAGGTAGCCTGGGGGAATTAAGCTCGCCGGTGGTTTCAGCTTTTGCACTGTTCCCGTTGGTGGCGATTTTCTACCAGTTTGGCTGGAAGCAAAGTCTGATCGCCGCCGTGGTGGTACTGATGACTCGTGTGGTGGTAGTGCGCTATTTCCCACATCTTAACCCTGAATCCATCGAAATCTTTATTGGCATGGTGATGCTGCTGGGGATCGCAATAACTCATGACCTGCGCCATCGTGATGAAAATGATATCGATGCCAGCGGTATGTCGGTGTTTGAAGAGCGTACATCACGGATTATCAAAAACTTACCGTATATCGCCATCGTGGGTGCATTGATTGCTGCCGTTGCCAGCATGAAGATTTTCGCCGGTAGTGAAGTGTCGATCTTCACACTGGAGAAAGCGTACTCCGCAGGCGTAACGCCGGAACAATCGCAAACACTAATCAACCAGGCGGCACTGGCAGAATTTATGCGCGGGCTGGGTTTTGTGCCGTTGATTGCCACCACCGCGTTAGCCACCGGTGTGTATGCAGTTGCGGGCTTTACCTTTGTTTATGCGGTGGGCTATCTCTCGCCGAATCCGATGGTTGCAGCGGTATTAGGCGCAGTGGTTATTTCGGCGGAAGTCTTGCTGCTTCGTTCGATCGGCAAATGGTTGGGGCGCTACCCGTCGGTACGTAATGCGTCGGATAACATCCGTAACGCCATGAATATGCTGATGGAAGTGGCGTTGCTGGTCGGTTCGATCTTTGCAGCAATCAAAATGGCGGGCTATACCGGATTCTCTATCGCGGTTGCCATTTACTTCCTCAACGAATCCCTGGGCCGTCCGGTACAGAAAATGGCGGCACCGGTCGTAGCAGTAATGATCACCGGCATCCTGCTGAATGTTCTTTACTGGCTTGGCCTGTTCGTTCCGGCTTAAGGAAGGCACCTATGAAGACGTTTCCTCTGCAAAGCCTGACGCTTATTGAGGCGCAGCAAAAGCAGTTTGCGCTGGTGGACACGATTTGCCGTCATTTTCCTGGCAGCGAGTTTCTTACCTGCGGTGATTTGGGCTTAACGCCGGGGCTAAATCAGCCCCGCATTACCCAGCGTGTGGAACAGGTGCTGGCTGACGCGTTTCACGCACAGGCCGCGGCGCTGGTACAGGGCGCGGGTACTGGCGCGATCCGTGCGGCACTGGCGGCTTTGCTCAAACCGGGGCAACGTCTTCTGGTGCATGACGCGCCGGTTTACCCAACGACACGGGTTATTATTGAGCAGATGGGACTAACGCTCATTACGGCTGATTTCAATGATCTGTCGGCACTGAAGCAGGTTGTTGACGAGCAACAACCTGATGCAGCGCTGGTGCAGCATACGCGCCAGCAGCCGCAGGACCGCTATGTGCTGGCAGACGTGCTGGCAACGTTGCGCGCGGCAGGTGTTCCAGCGTTAACCGATGACAACTATGCGGTGATGAAGGTAGCGCGAATCGGCTGCGAATGCGGGGCGAATGTGTCGACATTTTCCTGCTTCAAGCTATTTGGGCCAGAGGGCGTTGGTGCGGTGGTAGGCGATGCCGATGTTATTAGCCGGATTCGCGCCACGCTCTATTCCGGCGGCAGTCAGATTCAGGGGGCGCAGGCATTAGAGGTGTTGCGTGGTCTGGTGCTCGCGCCAGTGATGCACGCGGTGCAGGCGGGGGTATCTGAACGGTTGCTGGCTTTGCTTAACGGCGGCGCGGTGGCGGAAGTGAAAAGCGCCGTCATTGCCAATGCACAGTCGAAGGTATTGATTGTGGAGTTTCATCAGCCGATTGCCGCCAGAGTGCTGGAAGAGGCGCAGAAACTCGGTGCCTTGCCTTACCCGGTTGGTGCAGAGTCGAAATATGAAATCCCGCCGCTCTTTTATCGACTTTCCGGAACGTTTCGCCAGGCGAATCCGCAGTTAGAACATTGCGCGATTCGCATTAACCCAAATCGCGGCGGTGAAGAGACGATATTGCGGATCTTGCGTGAAAGTATTGCCAGCATTTAATCGTTGTAAACGATATTTTTGAAAAGAATGCAGAAACAAATACGCCCTCGGATAACTCCGAGGGCGTCAGGCAATTAAACCGGCGTTAGCCGATTTCTGTCAATAGCTTACTGTGCAGTCGGACCGCAACCGCCAATGATTTTAGAAATAGAAATTGCCGGGTGCAGCAGGTAGTCGTAAGAGCAGTTCTTATCACGGTTTTCAATATGACCAGTACATGCAGTTAACGTAGCCAGTACTGCGCCTACCAGTGCAACTTTAATAAATTTGTTCATTTACATTCCCTATGTATTATATATTAATTAATATTCATTGATTATATGAATATAAGCAGACTGCTCATTAAGAACGATACAGGAATATTCAATTAGCGTCAGTGAGCGATTGATTTAATTTTGTAAGTCGCTGTAACGGTGAGTATAACCCATTAGCAGACAATATTTATTAAGGGGGTATGTTTTTATCTGCTGAATATATAAAGAGAGTTGTAAACGAAAAAGGCCAGACTTCTCTGGCCCTGGTTAAATTAATGGTTAGAGAACCAGTTCAATTTATCGCGCAGGCCAACAACCCGACCAATAATAATTAGCGATGGACTGTTCATTTGCTGCGCCAGTTCGCCCAGCTGCGTGAGCGTACCGTCAATCACGCGCTGCGTGACTGCCGTTCCGTTTTCGACAATTGCCACCGGCATTTCACCAGGCATACCGTATTCAATCAGCTTTTGCTGAATAGTTGCAGCCTGATTCAGCCCCATATAAAACACCAGCGTCTGTTTTTCTGCCGCCAGGTTTTCCCAGTCCAGCTCGCCCCCGGTTTTTAAGTGTCCAGTAATTAAGCGTACGCTCTGGGCATAATCGCGATGCGTGAGCGGAATACCCGAATAGGCAGAGCAACCAGAAGCTGCGGTAATACCCGGAACCACCGAGAATGGAATACCCGCGTTGCACAGTGTTTCCAGCTCTTCTCCGCCACGCCCGAAAATAAACGGATCGCCGCCTTTCAGACGCACCACGCGTTTACCTTTTTGCGCTTCCCGCAGCAGGATCTGGTTAATCTCTTCCTGCGGTACGCAGTGGTATCCCGCGCGTTTGCCGACGAAAACGCGATCAGCATCGCGGCGTACCAGATTCATAATATCGTCAGAAACCAGACGGTCGTAGACCACCACATCTGCCTGCTGAATTTGTTGCAGACCTTTCAGTGTCAGCAGCCCGGCATCGCCCGGACCTGCACCAACCAGCACCACTTCACCGCGATGGTCGAGCGGTTCATTGATTAACTGTTCGGTGGTTTCAGTAATGGCTTTCTGATCGTTGTTGGCCAGCGACTGCGCCAGGCGGTCGTTAACGAACAATTTCTCCCAGAAACGGCGACGCTCACCCATCGTGGCGAACTGCTGTTTTACTCGCCCGCGTAATTGCCCGGCGTATTTCGCTACCTGGCCCAGATGTAACGGCAGCAGTGATTCGAGTTTTTCGCGCAACAGGCGCGCCAGAACCGGAGAGGTGCCGCCAGAGGATACCGCTACCATGAGCGGTGAGCGGTCAATAATCGACGGCATAATAAAGCTGGCGGCTTTCGGCGCATCGACCACGTTACAGAAGATGCGACGAGCTTCAGCGGCTTCGCTGACGCGCTGGTTAAGCGCGTCATCATCTGTCGCTGCAATCGCCAGCCAGCAGGTGTCGAGAAGGCTTTCATCAAATGGCCCTTCGACGAGGGTTAACATGCCTGCATCTGCCCATGCGGTGAACTGTGGAATAAACGCTAATGCATTCACCGTTAAGCGAGCGCCTGCGTCTAACAGCAACCTTGCTTTGCGTTCCGCGACATCACCACCGCCGACAATCAGACAGTCGCGATCGCGTAATTGGCAAAATATAGGCAAATGATCCACGTAAAAACCCCTTAGTAATTAACCGGCAGCCGTTTCAGTTTGATTAAATTTGTCCGCAACCGGACGATTCGCTTTCGGCGTAGCATACCAATAACCCAATCCCATGAATACGGCACCCGATAAAGTATTACCCAGCGTCACCCACAGCAGGTTATGACCAATGCCCGCCAACGTGTAGGCTTCGCTGTGGTTGCCGAACCAGGAGAGTGCGAACAGCGTCATGTTAGCGATGGAGTGCTCGTAGCCGGACGCGATAAATGCCAGCAAACACCACCAGATAGCGATAAATTTCGCCGCCCCTTCAGTGCGCAGCGCCATCCAGATTGCCAGGCAAACCAGCCAGTTACACAATGCACCTTTGAAGAACAGTACCATTGCCGGTGCAGTGGTTTTAGCCAGCGCAACGGAGTGAACGATGCTGGTATCTACCGGCAGCAGGCTACCGCCGCCCCAGCTATAAAGCATGGCAACGAAGACGGAACCGACCAGGTTACCCAGCCAGGTTTGCGGCAGGATTGCCCACATTTGCCCGTGGCTGATGGTGCCCGCTTTCACCCCAAAGGTGAGGAACATGGTGTGTCCGGTGAACAATTCAGAACCGGCGATAATCACCAGCGTTAAGGCGATACCAAAGGTCGCGCCCATCACCAGAGGACGTACGGACGGGTCGAGCAAATTACCGAGCGTGAAAATCAGGATGATCCCAAGACCCACATACGCGCCCGCCATCGCGGAGCTGACCCAAAAGCCGAGCGGGTTATTTGCCGACAGGCGTGCAATGCGCGCAGCGTTAGCCGCACACTTAGTAATAGTGTCTGTAAACATTTGATTATCCTTTAAAAAATAAAAACAAAAAATAAAACAAAAAGTTTAAAAAATGTCCTGCAATATACCGAAGGTTATTACAGGACCATGCAAAAAGGGAAGGCATTGCGCCTCCCGTTAAAATATTAACCGCGCAGCTGTACCACGCCGTCTTTCACTCGCGCGTCGTAATGCTTGACGGAAAACTGTTCGTCTTCCATGCACAAGCCGTCGCTTAAGCGAAAACGCTGCTTTTTCAGCGGACTGGCGACCCACAGCTCGCCCTGGTGTTCCGCAATCAACCCGCGTGACAGCACGCTGGACTCGAAGAACGGGTCGATGTTGCTGATCGCAAACACCTGATCGCTGTGATACGGGCGGAAAATTGCTACTTGTTCGTCACCTAACAGCGCGCAGACGCCGGTTTCAGGCAGGATGTCATCGATTTTGCAGATGTCTTTCCACTGGCTCATGCGTTGTCCTCCACCAGAGTTACCGGGATACGTTCATACGGCGTTGCCGGACGGTGCTGTTCGCGCTCTGGCACCATCTGCACGTTCGGGTCACGCTTATCGCTGTTGATGAAGTGTTTGAAGCGAGTCTGCGCAGACGGGGTATTGACCGTTTCAGTCCACTCACACACTACCGCTTCACGCAGGCGCGCCATCTCTTCTTCCAGATGTGCGTTCAGCCCCAGTTTGTCGTCAATGATCACCGCTTTCAGGTAATCGATGCCACCTTCGAGGTTTTCTAACCACGGCGCGGTACGCGTCAGTTTGTCGGCAGTACGGATGTAGAACATCATGAAGCGGTCAAGATATTTGATCAGCGTTTCGCGATCGATATCCGCTGCCAGCAGATCCGCATGACGCGGTTTCATGCCGCCGTTACCGCAAACGTACAGGTTCCAGCCTTTTTCGGTGGCGATAATACCCACGTCTTTACCCTGAGCTTCTGAACATTCACGGGTACAGCCGGAGACACCGAACTTCATTTTGTGCGGCGTACGGATGCCTTTGTAACGGTTTTCCAGTTCCACGCCGAGGCCGACGCTGTCGCCAACACCGTAGCGGCACCAGGTGCTTCCCACGCAGGTTTTCGCCATACGCAGTGCTTTCGCATAGGCATGACCGGTTTCGAAGCCGGCTTCAATCAGTTGACGCCAGATCTCTGGCAGATCGTCTTTCTGTGCGCCAAACATCGCCAGGCGCTGAGAGCCGGTGATTTTGGTGTAGAGATTAAATTCACGCGCGATACGACCCACTGCCATCAGCCCTTCCGGGGTGATTTCACCGCCCGGAGAACGCGGGATCACCGAGTAGGTGCCGTCTTTCTGGATGTTCGCGAGGAAGTTGTCGTTAGAATCCTGCAGCGGAGTATGTTCCGGCTTCAGAATGTATTCGTTCCAGCAGGAGGCCAGCAGCGAACCGACGGTCGGTTTACAAACTTCACAACCGTAACCTTTGCCGTGTTTCGCCAGCAGTTCTTCGAAGGTTTTAATGCCTTCAACGCGGATCAAATGGAACAGTTCCTGACGCGAATAAGCAAAGTGTTCGCACAGGTTGTTGTTAACTTCGATGCCCTGTTTCGCCAGTTCCGCGTTCAGTACCTGAGTGACCAGCGGGATACAGCCACCGCAGCCAGTACCCGCTTTGGTTTCGGCTTTCAGCGCCGCAACGGTGTGGCAGCCTTTGTTGATAGCAGCAATCAGGTCGCCTTTGGTGACGTCGAAGCAGGAGCAGATTTGCGCGCTGTCCGGCAGTTTATCAACACCGATAGACGGCTTGCCGCTACCCGAGTGCGCCGGCAGGATCAGGGAATCCGGGTTTTCCGGCAGCTCGATAGCGTTCAGCACCAGTTGCAGCAGGTTGCCGTAGTCGCTGGTATCGCCCACCAGTACCGCACCGAGCAGGGTTTTGTTGTCTTCGCTGACAATCAGGCGTTTGTAGATCTCTTTGCTTTCGTCGAGGTAAACGTAGCTACGTGCGCCAGGCGTGCGACCGTGCGCATCACCAATACCGCCTACGTCTACGCCCAGCAGTTTCAGCTTGGCGCTAAGGTCTGCACCTTCAAAGGCGTTTTCGCTACCAAGAATATGGTCAACGGCGACCTGCGCCATTTTGTAGCCTGGTGCTACCAGACCAAATACACGGTTGTTCCAGCTTGCGCATTCACCGATGGCGTAGATATCCGGATCGGAAGTCTGGCAGGAATCATTGATGACGATACCCCCACGCGGAGCAACGTCCAGACCACACTGGGTTGCCAGCTTATCGCGCGGACGGATACCGGTAGAGAAGACGATAAAGTCGACTTCCAGTTCGCTGCCGTCGGCAAAACGCATGGTTTTACGCGCTTCAACACCTTCCTGCACAATCTCAAGAGTGTTTTTGCTGGTGTGAACGCGCACGCCCATACTTTCGATTTTGCGACGCAGCTGCTCGCCGCCCATCTGATCAAGCTGTTCCGCCATCAGCATAGGGGCAAATTCGATAACGTGGGTTTCAATGCCTAAGTTTTTCAGCGCGCCAGCAGCTTCCAGACCTAACAGGCCGCCACCAACAACGGCACCGCGCTTGCTGCGACGAGCGCAGGATTCAATGGCGTTGAGGTCTTCAATGGTGCGATAGACAAAGCAGTCCTGAGTATCAGAACCTTTAATTGGCGGGATCCACGGGTAGGAACCGGTCGCCATGATCAGCTTGTCATAAAAAACGGTACGTCCGGCGCTGGAGTGAATCACCTTCTCCTGACGGTTGATGGTGATAGCGCGTTCGCCGACCAGAACTTTGATGCCGTGTTTCTCGTAGAAGCCTTCGCGCACCAGCGACAGCTCTTCGGCGGTGTGGTGAGAGAAGTAAGACGAGAGGTGTACGCGGTCATAAGCGATGCGCGGTTCTTCACAGAAAACGGTAATATCAAAGTTGGCCGCATCAGATTTATCAAGAAGATCTTCGATAAAGCGATGGCCGACCATACCGTTACCGATAATTGCGAGTCTGACTTTGCTCATTTTTGCCTCGATTTCTTTTCTATTACCGCCTACCTTAACGATTCAGCAACCCCGCTTATTGATGTAAATCAAATTCACCTTTATATACTCCTTAAGGGGTATATTGCTGATTTGTATAAATTTTCTTAAGTCACGGAATTGTCTGACATTTCATGTTTGTGCAAAAAACAGACAAATTGAACGGATTTATAGAAATAGATGTACGTAGCAGAGTAAGAGAGGAAAAGGCCGGACGACGATAGTGCCGCCCGGCATGAACAATTAATGAGAGGTCAGGGTGTTATGCTGACGGTGACGGCTGACGAAACCTAACAGGAAGCACATCACAAAGACGACAGCGTACAGACCGTTTGCCGTCAGCAGCGCCGCCTGCGGACCACTATGTTCAACAATCGGGCCGGTAACCACAAAGGTCAACATAGTACCGATGGTCCCGCAGGTCAGGACAAAGTTAACCAGTTTTGGCGACGGTACTTTGGTCTGCTGTGAACCCAGGGTGATGATGGTGGTATAGATCGCGCTGGAGAAGAAGCCCAGGGCGAGAATTGACCACGCCATATGTGCCGGTGTTCCGGTGTTAAAGACGTACATCAGAATCGCAGCCAGACCAGCCAGTACGGTCAGAATGCGTTGCAAATCAAAGAAGCGAAGAATAAAGCTGAACGCCCACATGCCGACCATGTATGACATCCAGAAGTTACTCACCAGCGTGCCCGCGTCGTTCAGGCTCATGCCCAGGCCTTTGGCATACTCAGGCACCCAGGAGATAAAACCTAACTGACCGAGGATGTAGCACAGCGCCGCAACAGAGAGAAACAGTACGCCGATCCCCCACTTTTCTTTCTCTACCGGAGCATCTGTTTTTGGCGCATGTTTGCCCAGTGCCGGGAACTCACAGCCGAAGGTCAGAATAAAAATAGCAACATACACCAGCCCGATGCAGGCATAAACCCAGTACCACTCAATGCTACGTGCCAGCAGAAACGCGGCGATCATTGGGAAAATCATCCCGGCCATACTGAAGAAGGAGTCGGTAAATAACAGGCGTGAACCGCGCTGACGTCCTTCATACATTTGTGTTACCAGGAATGTACCAATCGACATGGTGATGCCGCTGACCACCCCGAGAATGAACATCGCCGCCGAGAACAGCGCCAGGCTGTGGCTGAACATCAAACCGGCAACCGCCAGCACCATCAGGAGAAAGCCAAAACGTAACTGCGTTTTCAACGGGACGATTTCCATCAGCCAGGCGTTGAGGAAGATAGAGATTAAAATGCCGGCATTGAGGAAGGTGAAGGTGTTACTCATGCTGGAAACAGGCAGATTGAAATAATCGGCGATATTTCCCATCACCATCCCGGTGACAATAACCAACGCACCGGTCAGTGCGTAGGAAAGAAAGCTAATCCATGTGAGCTTGATGCGATTGCTGTTAGTCATGATTGGCCTGCGTTCAAAAATAAAATGGCATAGCGGGCTATGCCGCGAGCGGGCGATTTTAGGCGATTTTGTGATCTGATTAAATGTTTTATTGCAATCGGTTGCTAAATTGCATTTTAAGAGGTGATTTTGATCACGGAATAAAAAGTTATCCTCAGGTTACATATATTTCAGATACGTAAAATTAGGTAAAGGGATGGCCTTGTTCTTGAAGGCTATTTAGAATCTCTTCACTTGCTTTTTTTCTGCTCTGTTTGTTAAGGAAATCTCATGTTCAAATCGACCCTGGCGGCGATGGCTGCTGTTTTCGCTCTTTCTGCTCTTTCTCCCGCAGCAATGGCAGCGAAAGGGGACCCGCACGTATTGTTGACAACCTCAGCTGGTAACATCGAACTGGAGCTGGATAAACAAAAAGCGCCAGTGTCTGTGCAAAACTTTGTCGATTATGTGAACAGTGGTTTTTATAACAACACGACCTTTCACCGCGTCATTCCTGGCTTTATGATTCAGGGCGGCGGTTTCACCGAGCAGATGCAGCAGAAAAAACCAAACCCGCCAATCAAAAATGAAGCAGATAACGGCCTGCGCAACACGCGTGGCACCATCGCGATGGCGCGTACCGCTGACAAAGACAGCGCCACCAGCCAGTTCTTTATCAACGTTGCCGATAACGCCTTCCTTGACCACGGTCAGCGTGATTTCGGTTACGCGGTATTTGGTAAAGTGGTGAAAGGCATGGACGTTGCCGATAAGATTTCCCAGGTGCCGACTCATGACGTTGGTCCGTACCAGAATGTGCCGTCAAAACCGGTAGTTATCCTTTCCGCTAAAGTCCTGCCGTAATGATTTCTCGCGCGGGCAATCTTGCCCGCGCTTCTGCTCTCCCGGCGTAACCCGGATTTGCCGCTTATACTTGTGGCAAATGGACACGTTCAGGGAGGCATCAAGTGAAGAAACTCACCGATAAGCAAAAGTCCCGTCTCTGGGAGCTTCAGCGTAATCGTAATTTCCAGGCCAGTCGCCGTCTTGAAGGCGTCGAGATGCCTTTAGTCACTCTTACTGCCGCAGAGGCTTTAGCGCGCCTTGAAGCGCTGAGGAGGCACTATGAGCGATAAATTCGGCGAAGGGCGCGATCCGTATCTTTATCCAGGCCTTGATATCATGCGTAACCGGCTGAACATCCGCCAGCAGCAGCGGCTGGAACAGGCCGCTTACGAAATGACGGCGCTGCGTGCTGCGACCATTGAACTTGGCCCGTTGGTTCGGGGTTTACCGCATTTGCGTACTCTTCATCGCCAGTTGTATCAGGATATTTTCGACTGGGCGGGGCAACTGCGCGAAGTCGATATTTATCAGGGCGATACGCCGTTCTGCCACTTTGCTTATATCGAAAAAGAGGGCAATGCCCTGATGCAGGATCTGGAGGAAGAAGGTTATCTGGTTGGCCTGGAGAAAGCGAAGTTCGTCGAGCGGCTGGCGCATTACTATTGTGAAATCAACGTGCTGCATCCCTTCCGGGTGGGAAGTGGTTTGGCACAGCGGATCTTCTTCGAGCAACTGGCGATTCATGCCGGATATCAACTGAGCTGGCAGGGTATTGAAAAAGAGGCCTGGAATCAGGCAAATCAGAATGGGGCAATGGGGGATCTCACCGCGCTGCAGATGATATTTAGCAAAGTGGTAAGCGAAGCCGGGGAATCTGAGTAAAATAGCGCGGTTCTTTCGTACCGGAGCCGCCATGATCCTGCTTATTGATAACTACGATTCTTTTACCTGGAACCTCTACCAGTACTTTTGTGAACTGGGGGCGGATGTGTTGGTTAAGCGCAACGATGCGTTGACGTTGGCGGATATCGACGCCCTTAAACCACAAAAAATTGTCATCTCACCCGGCCCCTGTACGCCAGATGAAGCCGGGATCTCCCTTGACGTTATTCGTCACTATGCCGGACGCTTGCCGATTCTTGGCGTCTGCCTCGGTCATCAGGCAATGGCGCAGGCATTTGGCGGCAAAGTTGTGCGCGCCGCAAAGGTCATGCACGGCAAAACCTCGCCGATTACACATAATGGTGTGGGCGTATTTAAGGGGCTGGCAAATCCACTCACCGTGACACGCTACCATTCGCTGGTAGTGGAACCTGACTCATTACCGGAGTGCTTTGAAGTGACGGCCTGGAGCGAAACCCGCGAGATTATGGGGATTCGCCATCGCCAGTGGGATCTGGAAGGTGTGCAATTCCATCCAGAAAGTATTCTTAGCGAACAAGGACATCAACTGCTGGCTAATTTTCTGCATCGCTGATTTCTGATTGCCATTCAGTGATTTTTTATGCATATTTTGTGATTATAATTTCATATTTATTTATGCGTAACAGGGTGATCATGAGATGGCAATTGAACAAACAGCAATTACACGCGCGACTTTCGATGAAGTGATTCTGCCGATTTATGCTCCGGCAGAGTTTATTCCGGTAAAAGGTCAGGGCAGCCGAATCTGGGATCAACAGGGCAAGGAGTATGTCGATTTCGCGGGTGGCATTGCAGTTACGGCGTTGGGCCATTGCCATCCTGCGCTGGTGAACGCGTTAAAAACCCAGGGCGAAACTCTGTGGCATATTAGTAACGTTTTCACCAATGAGCCGGCGCTGCGTCTTGGCCGTAAACTGATTGAGGCAACGTTTGCCGAACGCGTGGTGTTTATGAACTCCGGCACGGAAGCTAACGAAACCGCCTTTAAACTGGCACGCCATTACGCCTGTGTGCGTCATAGCCCGTTCAAAACCAAAATTATTGCCTTCCATAACGCTTTTCATGGTCGCTCGCTGTTTACCGTTTCGGTGGGTGGGCAGCCAAAATATTCCGACGGCTTTGGTCCAAAACCGGCAGACATCATCCACGTTCCCTTTAACGATCTCCACGCAGTGAAAGCGGTGATGGATGATCACACCTGTGCGGTGGTGGTTGAGCCGATTCAGGGCGAGGGCGGCGTGACGGCAGCGACGCCAGAGTTTTTGCAGGGCTTGCGCGAGCTGTGCGATCAACATCAGGCATTATTGGTGTTTGATGAAGTGCAGTGCGGGATGGGGCGGACCGGCGATCTGTTTGCCTATATGCACTACGGCGTGACGCCGGATATTCTGACCTCTGCGAAAGCGTTAGGTGGCGGTTTCCCGGTTAGCGCCATGCTGACCACGGCGGAGATTGCTTCCGCGTTTCATCCTGGTTCTCACGGTTCCACCTACGGCGGTAATCCTCTGGCCTGTGCAGTAGCGGGCGCAGCGTTTGATATCATCAATACCCCTGAAGTGCTGGAAGGTATTCAGGCGAAACGCCAGCGTTTTGTTGACCATTTGCAGAAGATCGATCAGCAGTACGATGTGTTTAGCGATATTCGCGGTATGGGGCTGTTGATTGGCGCAGAGCTGAAACCACAGTACAAAGGTCGGGCGCGTGATTTCCTGTATGCGGGTGCAGAGGAAGGCGTAATGGTGCTGAATGCCGGGCCTGATGTGATGCGTTTTGCGCCGTCGCTGGTGGTGGAAGATGCGGATATTGATGAAGGGATGCATCGTTTCGCCCACGCGGTGGCGAAGGTGATTGGGGCGTAAATAAGACGCGTCAGCGTCGCATCAGGCAAAAGATGTCGGATGCGGCGTGAACACCTCATCCGATGGTTTAGCCTGTATTACGCCTTCGAATCCCGCAACTTGCGACTCAGCCAAATCCCGTGATGCGGTCGCTGCCGCCATGCCATCGACGAAATGGTGTGCATGGTGTTCAGATGACCAATAACCCGTTGTAAATGCTGCTCCAGCGTACCTGCCGCGCCTTCGTGCGGCTGCATCTCCGGCGCATCCATGATATTGGCATCGCCAGAACTACCCGGTTCGTCATACTCCAGTCGCTGCTGACAACGCTGAATGGCGATTTCACAAGACTGTAAATACTCTTGTGCCAGTTCCGGTGGCAATGCCCGGTGTTCCCGCGCCAGCGTGGTCATGGCATTAATATGCTCAACAATAAACTGGCTGTGCGTTACCCACAGTTTCATATCTGCCAGATAATGGCTGTTAAACGCCGGTTCCTGCATCGCCTGATTCAATGAGTTATACAGAGTGTTATGCGCCTGATTCACCCGCATTCGCTGCCAGGCCAGTGGCGTAGGTTGCGGGTCCTCGCTCAGAATCAAGCGAATCGCGTCCTGATAGGCTTCTAAAGCGTCATGGGCGTTCTTACGCAATAATCCGCTCTGCCACTGCGGCCACAGCCAGACAGTACCGCCGAAAGCAATTAAACAACCAATAATGGTATCGATAAGACGCGGAAGGATGTACTGCTCACCGTTCAGCCACAACAGTTGCAGGGTATACACTGCGGTAATAGTAAAACCGACCGTCGCCCAGCCGTAGTTTTTGCGCAATATCAGGTAGCTGGCGAGGGTGGTAATCAGCATCAAGGTCAGGGTGTAACCTTCGGGAATTTTAAAGTGTAGCGTCACGCCTGCAATGATTAACCCGACCACGGTTCCCACGGAGCGATTTACAATCCTCAGACGGGTTGCGCCATAGCCATTTTGCGTCACCAGCAATACTGTCATCAGGATCCAGTACGACTTCGGCAGATGCAGCGCGGTGCCCATCAGGCTGGCAACGCTTAACATCACACTGAGTCGTCCGGCATTGCGTAGCGCTGGAGACTTTAGTGACAGATAACTTTTCAGCGCCGGAAGTAATGGCATTCGCCGCTGTTTATCGGCCAGTAAGTCACGGGCATAGAGCGGTTTTTGGGTGCGCAGCACACGAGCGATGCGGCTGAAATGCCAGTAGCAGAATTGCCCAACCGGATTATCCGGGTGTTGGCGGGCGATTTTTTCCAGTGCGCCAATTTGCTTTTCCATCGTAAAACGCGTTGGCAGGCGATGGTAAAGAATGTCATCAGCCAGCACGCGCAGGCGAGCGGCGACGGTTTGCGCATTCCAGCGGATAACTTCTTCCGCATGGCTACGCTCGACCAGCTTTTGCACCTCTTCCGGCTGATGCAAACTGACCGAAATATGTTCCTGCAAATCCAGCGCCTCCTGGAAAATACGCAGCATCCGCTTGTAATCGGTATTATTTTGCGCGGAAAGCATATGCATTTGCTGATAGCACTGGGTAATTAAATCGACCGCTTTTTGCTGGCGCACCAGCAGCGGCGGCAGCGCTTTTTCAGGGTCGGTGTGCTGGGTAAGCAGACTGTATTTGGCTTCACAGTAATCTGCCAGTTCACGGTACAGCAGACTTAGTGACTCGCGTAGCGGTTGTTCGCGCCAGATCCAGAACCAAAACCAGTTAAACAATCCGTACCACAAAGTGCCCAGCGCATAGATGAGCAACGGTTCCCAGACCGGCATGTATCCCGCCAGACTGAGGGTAAAAATGGCGGCGAGCAGCGATGCGGGAAGCAATTTTGCGTGCAATGGCCCCAGCTCAGCAGTGACGCCAAGTACCAGCGTTAATCCGGTCAGCAAAAAGGGCAGGGGAACATCTTTTGCCAGTAGCACCTGTGTCAGCAAGCTACAGGTGGCAAACAGCGACGCACCAATGATTAAGCGTTTGAAAAAACGTTTATGAGGCGTATCAAGGCCCGCAATATTGCAACAGGCAGGAACGAGGGAGAAGAGCAGGCCGAATCGTAATTCGCCAAGCATTAACCCAACGGCCACGGGCAAACATAGCACCAGCGTTTGTCGAAGTGCATAGTTGATATCGGGGTGATAAATCAGTCTGCGCCACATCGGGGGAAACAAAATGGCGCGCTACCAGGTAACGCGCCACTCTGACGGGATTAACGAGTGCCGTAAACGACGATGGTTTTACCGTGTGCGGAGATCAGGTTCTGATCTTCCAGCATCTTCAGAATGCGTCCCACGGTTTCACGAGAACAGCCGACAATCTGGCCGATTTCCTGACGGGTAATTTTGATTTGCATACCGTCCGGGTGAGTCATAGCATCCGGTTGTTTTGCCAGATTCAGCAGAGTCTGTGCAATGCGGCCCGTCACGTCGAGGAACGCCAGGTTGCCCACTTTCTCTGAAGTGACTTGCAGACGACGCGCCATCTGTGCAGACAGACGCATCAGAATGTCCGGGTTTACCTGAATCAATTGGCGAAATTTTTTGTACGAAATTTCAGCCACTTCACAGGCGGTTTTCGCACGTACCCATGCGCTACGTTCCTGGCCCTCTTCAAACAGGCCCAGTTCGCCAATAAAATCACCCTGATTCAGATAGGAGAGGATCATTTCTTTACCCTCTTCGTCTTTGATCAGCACTGCCACAGAGCCTTTAACGATGTAGTACAGCGTTTCCGCTTTTTCACCCTGGTGAATAAGCGTGCTCTTGGATGGGTACTTATGAATGTGGCAATGAGACAAGAACCATTCGAGAGTCGGGTCTGTTTGCGGTTTGCCAAGCACCATGCGCGGTTATCCTCTGTTATAAGCTTTCTCCAGAGCCAGATAACGCCGCTGTCTCTGGATTGCCGAAATATGCTTCCCGCTACCTGGGAAGGGGCTATCAACTGTACTGCACGGTAATGTGGCGTCCTTTGCATACATGCAGTACATCAATATATTACTGTAGCATCCTGACTGTTTTAGCATAGCTTTCGCTTTGTGTCTCCTGGTGTCTCGCTTCAGCATGACCCAGGTCGCCTTCCGTTGCGCGATTTGGTTAGTACGCGTACTCTGTCAGGAAAATTGACGCAGTGGAGTAGCAAAAATGCAAGCGCGAGTGAAGTGGGTCGAAGGGTTAACTTTTCTGGGCGAATCCGCCTCTGGTCACCAGATTTTAATGGACGGCAACTCAGGCGATAAAGCACCAAGCCCGATGGAAATGGTGTTGATGGCGGCGGGTGGTTGCAGTGCCATCGATGTGGTTTCTATCCTGCAAAAAGGGCGTCAGGATGTGGTCGATTGTGAAGTAAAATTGACCTCTGAGCGCCGCGAAGAGGCACCACGCCTGTTTACGCACATTAATCTGCATTTTATCGTCACCGGTCGCGACCTGAAAGACGCAGCGGTTGCGCGTGCGGTTGATCTCTCTGCCGAGAAATATTGTTCAGTGGCGCTGATGCTGGAAAAAGCGGTGAATATTACTCACTCGTATGAAGTGGTTGCCGCGTGATTTAACTATCCCGTTGTGAAGCCGGATAGTATTTTATCCGGCGTAATAGCAGCGTTACTCGATTTTCTTTCCTTCCATCAATCGTTGCACCAGCGGCAGCATAATTAATTCCATTGCCAGACCCATTTTGCCGCCAGGCACCACTAACGTATTGATGTGGGAAATGAATGAGCCTTGCAACATCGCCAGCAGCCAGGGGAAATCGATCCCTTCCAGATTACGAAAATGGATCACCACAAAGCTTTCATCCAGCGACGGGATACCTTTTGCCGCGAACGGGTTTGAGGTGTCGACGGTGGGAACGCGCTGGAAGTTAAGATGGGTGCGGGAAAACTGCGGTGTGATGTAGTTGATATAGTCTTCCATTGAACGCACTACCGAGTCCATCACTGCTTCTCGTGAGTGCCCGCGCTCGCTGGTGTCACGGATCAGTTTTTGAATCCACTCAAGGTTAACGATAGGCACCACGCCGACCAGTAAGTCCACATGCTGCGCAACGTTATGCTGTGGCGTGACTACGCCGCCGTGTAAACCTTCATAAAACAGTACATCAGTGGGTTCCGGTAAAGATTGCCAGGGGGTGAATGTCCCCGGTACCTGATTCCACGGTACGGCTTCATCGTAGGTATGCAGATATTTGCGAGATTTCCCTTTGCCGCTCTGACCGTATTCAATGAAGGTTTGTTCCAGAAGGCCGAAGTCGTTCGCTTCGGGGCCGAAGTAGCTGATATGCCGCCCGGCGTCGCGCGCTTTGCGGATCGCCATGTCCATTTCCGGGCGGGTATAACGGTGAAAACTGTCGCCTTCCACCTCGGCTGCATGCAGATTTAACTGCGCGAATATTTTACGAAACGCGAGGCTGGTGGTGGTGGTCCCCGCGCCGCTGGATCCTGTTACCGCAATGACCGGATGTTTGGCAGACATAGTAACTCCATGACTTAGCTATCATTATTATCTCGTCCGCCGACGGTTGCAGGTTATTCGCGAAACTGACTGCGCGGCATGATATTGACCGTTTCGTGCAGCTCCGACCATACCAGCACCGCTTCTCCGCACTGTAGCTGGCGTTTGACGTCGGCGACTTTCTGTTCAAGTGTACGCTCATGTTCACCATAATCGGTGCCTTCACGTAACACAAAGCTTTCAATTAAATTTTCCAGCGTTTCGGGGGAGAGGTCTTGCCACGGAATCAACATGATTTCGCCTCCAGATACGTTGTTAACCAGTCAGGAATGCGTGACTCCAGCCACATTTGCGGATGAAGTAATGTACCGCCAATAAAGCCAACATGACCGCCATGTTCAGTCAGCTGATACTCCACCTGCGGGGGGAGACTTTCCGGTTTCGGGATCACCTGATGATCCATAAACGGATCGTCTTTGGCGTGAATAATCAGTGTCGGTTTGGCTATCCGATTGAGCATCGGCATGGCGCTACACTGACGATAATAGTCGATAGCGTCAGCGTAGCCGTGAATTCTGGCGGTGATGAGATCGTCAAATTCACGGATGCGACGTACCGATTTTAACTGCGCGAGATTAATCGGCAGTGTGCCGGGGTAGGCTGCCAGCTTGCGCGCGGCATTGGCTTTTAACAGGTTCAGCAAGTAACGCTGATAAACGCGGGAAAAGCCCTTTTCCATATGGTAACTACAGGCCTCCAGCATAAACGGCGCAGAGACAATCACTGCCGCATCAATCGGGAGATCATTGCCTTCTTTTGCCAGCAAACAGGCCAGCATATTACCGCCGAGCGAATAGCCGACGGCAGCCGTTGGCGCATGACCAAACTCGCGTTGCAGCCAGCGTAAAAACCAACTGGCGTCTTCGGTTTCGCCCGAATGGTAAATGCGGTGCATACGGTTTGGTTCACCGCTGCATCCGCGAAAATGCATCACCACGCCCAGCCAGCCGCGCTTTTGCGCCGCCTCAACCAGACCGTGAGCGTAAGGGCTATTGAGACTGCCTTCCAGCCCGTGAAATACCACTAAACGCGGTTTATGCCGCGCCTGTGCAGGATCTTCACTCCACGCGAGATCGACAAAATCGCCGTCGGGCAACTCCAGCCGCTGCCAGTACGGGGTGAATTTCACCTTGCGACGGAACAGACGCGGCAGCATGGTTTGTAGATGACAATTGCTAAAGCCGCGCATGGGGGTGAATTCAGCACTGCTGCTAAATTCATTGGCATCGGTCGTTGTTATCTGCGCCATCAGTTGCTTTGGCCTTCCAGCAGCATCTGCTCAAGCTGCTCCTGGGCTTCCAGCCATGCCATTTCGCACTCTTCCAGGCCGGATTTGGCGCTGGCTTGCTGTTGCAGGCAGGCGGTCAACTCCGCTTTACGGCTTTGATCGTACAGTTCGCTGTCGCCGAGTTTCTCTTCCGCCTGCGCCAGTTGCGCGTTCAGCTTCTCCATCTCTTTTTCCAGACGGGCAATCTCTTTACGCAGTGGCTGGGTTTGCGCACGCAGCTCCGCTTCCCGACGCTTCTGATCTTTACGTGCCTGGGCGCTGTTCGCGTTCTCTTTTGGCGCTTCGTCGGTCTGGTTTTCCTGCTTTTGTACGTCGCTCAACCACTGTTGATAATCTTCCAGATCGCCGTCGAACGGTTCGACTTTACGATCGTGAACCAGGTAGAGATCGTCAGTGGTGGAACGCAGCAAATGACGGTCGTGCGAGACGACAACCAGCGCGCCTTCGAACTCGATTAATGCTTCGGTGAGTGCCTGACGCATGTCGAGGTCAAGGTGGTTGGTCGGTTCGTCGAGCAGCAGCAGATTCGGACGCTGCCAGACAATTAATGCCAGCACCAGGCGGGCTTTTTCCCCACCGGAGAAGCGGCGCGTTTCTTCGGTTACTTTATCGCCCTGGAAACCAAAGCCGCCGAGGTAGTCACGCAGTTTTTGCTCCAGCTCCTGCGGCGCTAAACGTGCCAGATGTTGAATAGGCGATTCGTCGGCGCGCAGGTATTCCAGTTGATGCTGGGCGAAGTAGCCGAGCTTGATCCCTTTCGCCAGACCAATTTCACCGCTGACTGGCGCAAGTTCCCCGGCTAACAGTTTGATTAATGTCGATTTACCCGCGCCGTTGCGGCCTAGCAGACCAATGCGCGAGCCGGGGACCAGATTCAGTTTAATCGAGTCGAGAATAATGCGATCGCCATAGCCTGCGCTGACTTTTTCCATCTTCAGTAACGGATTTGGCAGGCTTTCCGGCGCGCGGAAGCTAAAGCGGAACGGGTTGTCGACGTGCGCGGGGGCAATCAGCTCCATACGCTCAAGCATCTTAATGCGGCTCTGGGCCTGCTTCGCTTTGGTGGCTTTGGCACGGAAACGGTCGATATAACTTTGCAGATGCGCTACGCGTTCCTGCTGGCTTTCATACATCGCTTGTTGCTGCGCCAGACGGGTGGCGCGCTGTACTTCAAACGAACTGTAGTTGCCGGTGTACTCGAACATGCTTTGTTGTTCGATATGAATAATTTTATCAACGATCGGATCGAGGAAATCGCGATCGTGAGAGATCAGGATCAGCGTGCCCTGATAGCTCTTCAGCCATTTTTCCAGCCAGATAACGGCATCGAGATCGAGGTGGTTAGTCGGTTCGTCGAGCAGCAGCAAGTCTGAACGGCAAATCAGCGCCTGGGCAAGGTTAAGACGCATACGCCAGCCACCGGAGAAATCACTTACCGGGCGCTCCAGTTGTTCATTGCTGAAACCGAGGCCGTGCAGCAGGCTGGCGGCACGGGAGCGAATACTCCATGCGTCAATAGCATCCAGCTTGCCATGAATGGTCGCAATGGCGTGCCCGTCGTTACGTTCGTTGGCGTCGTGTAGCTGCGCTTCCAGTTGACGATATTCACGGTCGCCGTCAATGACATATTCCAGCGCCGCTTGCGGTAACGCCGGTGTTTCCTGATTCACCCACGCCAGTTGCCAGCTTCCCGGAAAGGTGTAGCTGCCGCCGTCGGCGCTGATTTCATTTTTCAGCAATGCCAGCAGGGTAGATTTACCACAGCCGTTTTTACCCACCAGGCCGACTTTCTGCCCAGGGTTGATGGTGGCGGTGGCATTATCCAGCAGGACGCGCACGCCGCGACGAATTTGTAACGAGGAAAAAACAATCATAAGGCGCCGTATGTTCAGACTATGTTAACTTATCATTATGATAATGTAATGTATGGGCGAGCTGCCGCACCGGGCGCAATGGTAGCCCAAAACAGCGACTATACACAAAAACCATACCGGGAGGGGGATGATGTCTCAGCCAGCGAAAGTTTTGCTGCTGTATGCCCATCCGGAATCTCAGGACTCGGTGGCAAACCGGGTTCTGCTTAAACCGGCCACGCAGCTCAGCAATGTTACCGTGCACGACCTTTACGCGCACTATCCCGACTTTTTTATTGATATCCCTCGTGAGCAGGCATTACTGCGCGAGCACGAGGTGATTGTCTTTCAGCATCCTCTTTATACCTATAGCTGCCCGGCGCTACTGAAAGAGTGGCTGGACCGGGTATTAAGCCGTGGTTTTGCCAGCGGACCGGGGGGAAACCAACTGGCGGGAAAGTACTGGCGTAGCGTGATTACCACCGGGGAGCCGGAAAGTGCTTACCGTTATGACGCGTTGAATCGCTACCCGATGAGCGATGTTCTGCGCCCCTTTGAACTGGCGGCGGGCATGTGCCGGATGCATTGGTTAAGCCCCATCATTATTTACTGGGCGAGACGGCAAAGCGCACAGGAGCTGGCGAGCCACGCCAGAGCCTACGGTGACTGGCTGGCAAATCCGCTGTCTCCAGGAGGCTGCTGATGGAAGGTTCTGATTTTTTACTCGCAGGAGTGCTGTTTCTCTTCGCGGCGGTGGCTGCGGTGCCGCTGGCATCGCGGCTGGGTATTGGTGCAGTGTTGGGATATTTGCTGGCGGGGATTGCGATTGGCCCGTGGGGGCTGGGGTTTATTAGCGACGTCGATGAGATCCTCCACTTTTCGGAACTCGGCGTGGTATTCCTGATGTTTATCATCGGCCTTGAGTTGAATCCCTCCAAGCTTTGGCAACTGCGGCGTTCGATTTTTGGCGTAGGCGCGGCACAGGTGCTGTTAAGCGCGGCGTTGCTGGCAGGATTATTGATGCTGACCCATTTCTCATGGCAGGCGGCGGTGGTCGGTGGCATTGGCCTTGCGATGTCTTCAACTGCAATGGCGTTGCAATTGATGCGTGAGAAAGGGATGAATCGCAGCGAATCCGGCCAGTTAGGTTTCTCGGTACTGCTGTTTCAGGATCTGGCGGTGATCCCGGCACTGGCGTTAGTGCCGTTGTTGGCGGGTTCGGCAGACGAACATTTCGACTGGATGAAGATCGGCATGAAGGTGCTGGCGTTTGTCGGCATGCTGATTGGCGGGCGCTATTTACTGCGTCCGGTATTCCGTTTTATTGCAGCTTCTGGTGTGCGGGAAGTGTTCACCGCCGCGACGCTGCTGCTGGTGTTGGGTTCCGCATTGTTTATGGATGCGCTGGGGTTGTCGATGGCGCTCGGTACGTTTATTGCGGGTGTGCTACTGGCGGAAAGTGAATATCGCCATGAACTGGAAACGGCTATCGATCCCTTCAAAGGCTTGCTGCTTGGTTTGTTCTTTATCTCTGTCGGCATGTCGCTCAACCTCGGGGTGCTTTATACCCATCTGTTGTGGGTAGTGATAAGTGTGGTTGTGCTGGTGGCGGTGAAAATTCTCGTGCTGTATCTGCTGGCGCGATTGTATGGCGTGCGCAGTTCTGAGCGGATGCAGTTTGCTGGCGTGTTGAGTCAGGGCGGTGAGTTTGCCTTTGTCCTCTTTTCTACCGCTTCTTCACAACGCTTATTCCAGGGCGACCAGATGGCGCTGTTGCTGGTGACGGTGACGCTTTCCATGATGACCACGCCGCTGCTGATGAAGCTGGTCGATAAATGGCTATCCCGCCAGTTTAACGGACCGGAAGAAGAAGACGAAAAACCATGGGTCAACGATGATAAACCGCAGGTCATTGTCGTGGGCTTTGGGCGTTTTGGTCAGGTGATTGGTCGTTTGCTGATGGCAAATAAAATGCGCATTACTGTACTGGAGCGGGATATCAGTGCCGTTAACCTGATGCGCAAATATGGCTACAAAGTTTATTACGGCGACGCCACGCAGGTAGATCTTTTACGTTCTGCGGGTGCAGAGGCCGCTGAGTCTATCGTCATTACCTGTAACGAGCCGGAAGACACTATGAAGCTGGTGGAAATATGCCAGCAGCACTTTCCGCATTTGCATATTCTTGCGCGAGCGCGCGGACGTGTGGAAGCGCATGAGTTATTACAGGCAGGGGTGACGCAGTTTTCCCGTGAAACATTCTCCAGTGCGTTAGAGCTGGGGCGCAAGACGCTGGTCACGCTTGGCATGCATCCGCATCAGGCGCAGCGCGCGCAACTGCATTTTCGCCGCCTGGATATGCGAATGCTGCGGGAGTTAATCCCGATGCATGCTGATACCGTACAAATTTCTCGCGCCAGGGAAGCCCGACGTGAACTGGAAGAGATTTTCCAGCGTGAAATGCAACAAGAACGACGCCAGCTGGACGGCTGGGATGAATTTGAGTAGAGGGTAAAGATGGCAATCCGAAAACGTTTTATTGCGGGCGCAAAATGCCCGGCCTGTCAGGCACAGGATTCAATGGCGATGTGGCGCGAAAATAATATTGATATCGTAGAATGTGTTAAGTGTGGACATCAGATGCGAGAAGCAGACAAAGAAGCCCGCGATCACGTCCGCAAAGATGAGCAAGTGATCGGGATTTTTCATCCGGACTAGCGATATGCGCCGAGTTTTTTTAAGCTAGTGAGTACACGGCTGCAGAATTCCGCTACAATCTGCGCCACTATTCTTCCCATGCTCAGGAGATATCATGAAAGTAGCAAAAGACCTGGTGGTCAGCCTGGCCTATCAGGTACGTACAGAAGACGGTGTGTTGGTTGATGAGTCTCCGGTGAGTGCGCCGCTGGACTACCTGCATGGTCACGGTTCCCTGATCTCTGGCCTGGAAACAGCGCTGGAAGGTCATGAAGTTGGCGACAAATTTGATGTCGCTGTTGGCGCGAACGACGCTTACGGTCAGTACGACGAAAACCTGGTGCAACGCGTTCCTAAAGACGTATTTATGGGCGTTGATGAACTGCAGGTAGGTATGCGTTTCCTGGCTGAAACCGACCAGGGTCCGGTACCGGTTGAAATCACTGCGGTTGAAGACGATCACGTAGTGGTTGATGGTAACCACATGCTGGCTGGTCAGAACCTGAAATTCAACGTTGAAGTTGTGGCGATTCGCGAAGCGACCGAAGAAGAACTGGCTCATGGTCACGTTCACGGCGCGCACGATCACCACCACGATCACGACCACGACGGTTGCTGCGGTGGTCATGGCCACGATCACGGTCATGAACACGGTGGCGAAGGCTGCTGTGGCGGTAAAGGCAACGGCGGTTGCGGTTGCCACTAATACCGAAAAGGTGACAAAAAAGCGGGGAATCCCCGCTTTTTTTACGCCTCAATAATGTGGCGGTGGCGTTTCTTCAGCCTGCGACGCGATGTTCGACGGCTGGCTGGCTTTTAGCTTCTCGGTCAGCAGACGCAGATGATCGCGCAGTTTCGCCATCTCCATTTCATGAGCGGTCACCGTGACGTTCAGTTCTTCAATGGTGATTTCCTGAAAAGCCAATCGGCTCTCCAGCTCTGCCAGGCGTGCTTCCAATGATAAATCCTGCATGATTCACCTCTTTTGTCGAATGGTCGCCGCGGATTCTACTTAACTTTGCTGCCCGAGACAGCACTCATTTCGCGGTCATCGAAACTAATTTAAACAAAAAGAGTCTGAAAATAGATGATAATAGGGCGTGTCTGTATGTAGATTTGTTCGACAACGCTTTATAGTACCCTTCTGATAATAGTTAACCCTGGGGTGAGATGCCCCGATCCTGGAGATATGGATGAAATCACTGTTTAAAGTAACGCTGCTGGCGACCACAATGGCCGTTGCCCTGCATGCACCAATCACTTTTGCTGCTGAAGCTGCAAAACCTGCTACAACTGCTGACAGCAAAGCAGCGTTCAAAAATGACGATCAGAAATCAGCTTATGCACTGGGTGCTTCGCTGGGTCGTTACATGGAAAACTCTCTTAAAGAACAAGAAAAACTGGGCATCAAACTGGATAAAGATCAGCTGATCGCTGGTGTTCAGGATGCATTTGCTGATAAGAGCAAACTTTCCGACCAAGAGATCGAACAGACTCTGCAAGCATTCGAAGCTCGTGTGAAGTCTTCTGCTCAGGCGAAGATGGAAAAAGACGCGGCTGATAACGAAGCAAAAGGTAAAGAGTACCGCGAGAAATTTGCCAAAGAGAAAGGTGTGAAAACCTCTTCCACTGGTCTGGTTTATCAGGTAGTAGAAGCCGGTAAAGGCGAAGCACCGAAAGACAGCGATACTGTTGTAGTGAACTACAAAGGTACGCTGATCGACGGTAAAGAGTTCGACAACTCTTACACCCGTGGTGAACCGCTCTCTTTCCGTCTGGACGGTGTTATCCCGGGTTGGACAGAAGGTCTGAAGAACATCAAGAAAGGCGGTAAGATCAAACTGGTTATTCCACCAGAACTGGCTTACGGCAAAGCGGGTGTTCCGGGGATCCCACCGAATTCTACCCTGGTGTTTGACGTAGAGCTGCTGGATGTGAAACCAGCGCCGAAGGCTGATGCAAAGCAGGAAGCTGATGCGAAAGCCGCAGACTCTGCTAAAAAATAAGCATTAAGAACCGCCGCCTGACCAGGCGGCGGTTTTTTTATTACAGGCCGGATATAATTAGTGCTGGAAAGCGGAACCTCCGCTGTATTAATTTAGTTACCCGCATCATTAATGAGCCTGCCCTGAAAAGTTAACGACAGGCTCCTGAAAAGGAGTGTTTTTTTTCATGTCCAGGTCGCTTTTAACCAACGAAACCAGTGAGTTGGATTTACTGGATCAACGTCCTTTTGACCAGACCGATTTTGATATTCTGAAATCCTACGAAGCGGTGGTGGACGGGTTAGCGATGCTTATTGGCTCCCACTGTGAAATCGTTTTGCACTCTTTGCAGGATCTAAAATGTTCAGCCATTCGCATTGCTAACGGTGAACATACAGGCCGGAAGATTGGTTCGCCAATTACTGACCTGGCGCTACGTATGCTGCACGATATGACGGGAGCGGATAGCAGCGTTTCTAAATGCTACTTTACTCGCGCCAAAAGCGGCGTATTAATGAAGTCCCTGACTATCGCGATTCGTAACCGCGAACAGCGTGTAATTGGTCTGCTGTGCATCAATATGAATCTTGATGTTCCCTTCTCGCAGATTATGAGCACTTTTGTGCCGCCGGAAACTCCGGATGTCGGTTCAAGCGTCAACTTTGCCTCTTCTGTTGAAGATCTGGTTACCCAAACGCTGGAGTTCACCATCGAAGAAGTGAATGCCGATCGCAATGTTTCTAATAACGCCAAAAATCGTCAGATCGTGCTAAATCTCTACGAGAAAGGGATCTTCGATATTAAAGACGCGATCAACCAGGTTGCTGACCGCCTGAACATCTCCAAACACACTGTCTATCTCTACATCCGCCAGTTCAAGAGCGGTGATTTCCAGGGGCAAGATAAGTAATGCGTTTTGCCATCGTGGTGACCGGGCCAGCATACGGTACGCAACAGGCGAGTAGTGCTTTTCAGTTTGCGCAGGCGCTGATAGCAGAAGGCCATGAGTTAAGCAGCGTTTTTTTCTATCGGGAAGGGGTCTATAACGCTAACCAATTGACCTCACCGGCAAGCGACGAATTTGACCTTGTGCGCGGCTGGCAACAGTTGAATGCGCAACATGGTGTGGCGCTGAATATCTGCGTAGCGGCAGCATTACGCCGTGGCGTTGTTGATGAAACGGAGGCCGGAAGACTGGGGCTCGCTTCGTCAAACCTTCAGCCGGGATTTACCTTAAGCGGACTTGGCGCGCTGGCGGAAGCCTCGCTGACCTGTGACAGGGTGGTACAGTTCTGATGAAACGAATTGCGTTTGTTTTTTCTACTGCGCCTCATGGTACAACTGCAGGCCGGGAAGGTTTAGATGCTTTACTGGCAACTTCCGCATTAACTGACGATCTGGCCGTCTTCTTTATTGCTGATGGCGTTTTTCAGCTGCTGCCAGGACAAAAGCCCGATGCAGTGCTGGCGCGTGATTACATTGCCACTTTTAAATTGTTGGGTCTGTACGATATTGAACAGTGCTGGATTTGCGCGGCTTCACTGCGCGAACGTGGGTTAGATCCGCAGACACCCTTTGTGGTCGAAGCCACGCCGCTCGAAGCAGATGCCTTACGCCGCGAACTCGCCAACTACGATGTTATTTTGAGGTTTTGAGGCGTTATGCTGCACACATTACATCGTTCACCCTGGCTGACGGACTTTGCTGCGCTGCTGCGTCTGCTCAGTGAAGGTGACGAACTGCTATTATTGCAAGATGGCGTAACTGCCGCAGTTGACGGCAACCGCTACCTTGAAAGTCTGCGTAATGCCCCCATTAAGGTCTATGCTCTGAACGAAGACCTTATTGCCCGCGGTTTGACTGGTCGAATTTCGAACGACATCATTTCCATTGACTATACTGATTTCGTCAGACTTACGGTTAAGCACTCCAGCCAGATGGCCTGGTGATGGCGGGATCGTTGTATATTTCTTGACACCTTTTCGGCATCGCCCTAAAATTCGGCGTCCTCATATTGTGTGAGGACGTTTTATTACGTGTTTACGAAGCAAAAGCTAAAACCAGGAGCTATTTAATGGCAACAGTTAACCAGCTGGTACGCAAACCACGTGCTCGCAAAGTTGCGAAAAGCAACGTGCCTGCGCTGGAAGCATGCCCGCAAAAACGTGGCGTATGTACTCGTGTATATACTACCACTCCTAAAAAACCGAACTCCGCGCTGCGTAAAGTATGCCGTGTTCGTCTGACTAACGGTTTCGAAGTGACTTCCTACATCGGTGGTGAAGGTCACAACCTGCAGGAGCACTCCGTGATCCTGATCCGTGGTGGTCGTGTTAAAGACCTCCCGGGTGTTCGTTACCACACCGTACGTGGTGCGCTTGACTGCTCCGGCGTTAAAGACCGTAAGCAGGCTCGTTCCAAGTATGGCGTGAAGCGTCCTAAGGCTTAATGGTTCTCCGTTAAGTAAGGCCAAACGTTTTAACTTAAATGTCAAACTAAACTCGTAGAGTTTTGGACAATCCTGAATTAACAACGGAGTATTTCCATGCCACGTCGTCGCGTCATTGGTCAGCGTAAAATTCTGCCGGATCCGAAGTTCGGATCAGAACTGCTGGCTAAATTTGTAAATATCCTGATGGTAGATGGTAAAAAATCTACTGCTGAATCTATCGTATACAGCGCGCTGGAGACCCTGGCTCAGCGCTCTGGTAAATCTGAACTGGAAGCATTCGAAGTAGCTCTCGAAAACGTGCGCCCGACTGTAGAAGTTAAGTCTCGCCGCGTTGGTGGTTCTACTTATCAGGTACCAGTTGAAGTCCGTCCGGTTCGTCGTAATGCTCTGGCAATGCGTTGGATCGTTGAAGCTGCTCGTAAACGCGGTGATAAATCCATGGCTCTGCGCCTGGCGAACGAACTTTCTGATGCTGCAGAAAACAAAGGTACTGCAGTTAAGAAACGTGAAGACGTTCACCGTATGGCCGAAGCCAACAAGGCGTTCGCACACTACCGTTGGTAATCCCTTCGGAGTTTTAGTCACCAGGCGGGCGCTTCCAGTAAGCAGCCCGCTTTGGGCTACTTAAATTGAACGCCTAAAAGATAAACGAGGAAACAAATGGCTCGTACAACACCCATCGCACGCTACCGTAACATCGGTATCAGTGCGCACATCGACGCCGGTAAAACCACTACTACCGAACGTATTCTGTTCTACACCGGTGTAAACCATAAAATCGGTGAAGTTCATGACGGCGCTGCAACCATGGACTGGATGGAGCAGGAGCAGGAACGTGGTATTACCATCACTTCCGCTGCGACTACTGCATTCTGGTCTGGTATGGCTAAGCAGTATGAGCCGCATCGCATCAACATCATCGACACCCCGGGGCACGTTGACTTCACAATCGAAGTAGAACGTTCCATGCGTGTTCTCGATGGTGCGGTAATGGTTTACTGCGCAGTTGGTGGTGTTCAGCCGCAGTCTGAAACCGTATGGCGTCAGGCAAACAAATATAAAGTTCCGCGTATTGCGTTCGTTAACAAAATGGACCGCATGGGTGCGAACTTCCTGAAAGTTGTTAACCAGATCAAAACCCGTCTGGGCGCGAACCCGGTTCCGCTGCAGCTGGCGATTGGTGCTGAAGAACATTTCACCGGTGTTGTTGACCTGGTGAAAATGAAAGCTATCAACTGGAACGACGCTGACCAGGGCGTAACCTTCGAATACGAAGATATCCCGGCAGACATAGTTGAACTGGCTAACGAATGGCACCAGAACCTGATCGAATCCGCAGCTGAAGCTTCTGAAGAGCTGATGGAAAAATACCTGGGTGGTGAAGAACTGACTGAAGCAGAAATCAAAGGTGCTCTGCGTCAGCGCGTTCTGAACAACGAAATCATCCTGGTAACCTGTGGTTCTGCGTTCAAGAACAAAGGTGTTCAGGCGATGCTGGATGCGGTAATTGATTACCTGCCATCCCCGGTTGACGTACCTGCGATCAACGGTATCCTGGACGACGGTAAAGACACTCCGGCTGAGCGTCACGCAAGTGATGACGAGCCGTTCTCTGCACTGGCGTTCAAAATCGCTACCGACCCGTTTGTTGGTAACCTGACCTTCTTCCGTGTGTACTCCGGTGTGGTTAACTCTGGTGATACCGTACTGAACTCCGTGAAAGCTGCACGTGAGCGTTTCGGTCGTATCGTTCAGATGCACGCTAACAAACGTGAAGAGATCAAAGAAGTTCGCGCGGGCGACATCGCAGCTGCAATCGGTCTGAAAGACGTAACCACTGGTGACACCCTGTGTGACCCGGATGCGCCGATCATTCTGGAACGTATGGAATTCCCTGAGCCGGTAATCTCCATCGCAGTTGAACCGAAAACCAAAGCTGACCAGGAAAAAATGGGTCTGGCTCTGGGCCGTCTGGCTAAAGAAGACCCGTCTTTCCGTGTATGGACTGACGAAGAATCTAACCAGACCATCATCGCGGGTATGGGCGAACTGCACCTCGACATCATCGTTGACCGTATGAAGCGTGAATTCAACGTTGAAGCGAACGTAGGTAAACCGCAGGTTGCTTACCGTGAAACTATCCGCCAGAAAGTTACCGATGTTGAAGGTAAACACGCGAAACAGTCTGGTGGTCGTGGTCAGTATGGTCATGTTGTTATCGACATGTACCCGCTGGAGCCGGGTTCAAACCCGAAAGGCTACGAGTTCATCAACGACATTAAAGGTGGTGTAATCCCTGGCGAATACATCCCGGCCGTTGATAAAGGTATCCAGGAACAGCTGAAAGCAGGTCCGCTGGCAGGCTACCCGGTAGTAGACATGGGTATTCGTCTGCACTTCGGTTCTTACCATGACGTTGACTCCTCTGAACTGGCGTTTAAACTGGCTGCTTCTATCGCCTTTAAAGAAGGCTTTAAGAAAGCGAAACCAGTTCTGCTTGAGCCGATCATGAAGGTTGAAGTAGAAACTCCTGAAGAGAACACCGGTGACGTTATCGGTGACTTGAGCCGTCGTCGTGGTATGCTCAAAGGTCAGGAATCTGAAGTTACTGGCGTTAAGATCCACGCTGAAGTACCGCTGTCTGAAATGTTCGGATATGCAACTCAGCTGCGTTCTCTGACCAAAGGTCGCGCATCATACACTATGGAATTCCTGAAGTATGATGAAGCGCCGAGTAACGTTGCTCAGGCCGTAATTGAAGCCCGTGGTAAATAAGCCTAAGGGTTAATACCAAAGTCCCGTGCTCTCTCCTGAAGGGGAGAGCACTATAGTAAGGAATATAGCCGTGTCTAAAGAAAAATTTGAACGTACAAAACCGCACGTTAACGTTGGTACTATCGGCCACGTTGACCACGGTAAAACTACTCTGACCGCTGCAATCACCACCGTACTGGCTAAAACCTACGGCGGTGCTGCTCGTGCATTCGACCAGATCGATAACGCGCCGGAAGAAAAAGCTCGTGGTATCACCATCAACACTTCTCACGTTGAATACGACACCCCGACCCGTCACTACGCGCACGTAGACTGCCCGGGGCACGCCGACT
>NZ_PSRU01000087.1:0-705 GCF_003000935.1 Escherichia sp. R1 | reverse complement strand
CCTTGTACCTTCCCGGATAATCAAATATTTCATACTGTTCAAGCTGTCCGTTCAGGCTCTCACCCTGCTGCTCATACATCCCCGGCCAGTCCGGCACCTTAAACGTGTAATCCTGGCTCTGCACCGATGACGGGCGGACATGCGCCTCATAACGGAACATACTGACACACTCCGTCTCCGCTCCTGCCGATGTGTCCGGGTTAAACGGAAACTCTCCCGCCTGTGACAGCCCCGCCACATCGTCGCACAGCGTCAGCTTCTGCTCCGGACTGTCCGCCGCAAACCGCTCAAAGAAGAAAATCCCCTCCTCCGCCCACAGCCGCGCCAGAAACGCCAGGTCCGACTCCCCGTACTGCACACAGAACTCCCGCGCCGGATGGTCCTCATAAAACAGCGGCGTCCACTCCGTGACGCCGTTCTCGTTCAGTAACGTGGCCGATATCGTCCGGATATCCTGCTGCTGGAAGATGCGGAAGTTCTGCCGCAGCCCGCACCGCCATAACGGCGGCTCAATACGCAGGTGATAACGCATCTGCCAGCCATTGTTCTCCTGCATGCCAAAGCCCGCCACCACGCCGGTGACATAACGCAGCGGGATGACACCCTGCCAGATAGTCAGCGTTGCGTTCTTCTCCAGCAGCATCTCCGCCGTCTGCATAAAAGAATCGCTGGCGACATCCACACTCATCACAAACGGATAAGACT
>NZ_PSRU01000086.1:0-715 GCF_003000935.1 Escherichia sp. R1 | reverse complement strand
CGCCAGTTTGTGGGTGATTTGCTTCTGCAAGCTGCGCAGCCCATTCAAGACCATCTTTTTGACCTTGGAGATAATCAAGTGGCAACTCTTCATGATTACTTGCAGGTTCGGCACCATGAAGCATGGCGGCGCGGCAGGCGTTCCAGCCTCTCACCTCTGCAATAGCGGCAACAGCATCAACCGCGTACATGCTAAGAGGATTAGGCATTGGTTTTTCTTCCGGTACTACTGGCACTGGAGGGGTGGCGTAGAGTGGAACTCCTCCCCCTCCACCAGAAAATTCATTGCGAGCGTTATACTCACGACCATCTGCGTCATCACGCATCCACGCCACCGGTTCTGCTTCCAGCGAGGCTAACGCTATTTCATAAGCCCGGCGCTCAATATTGTCTCTCACGTCCAGGCTGCCTATGCGCTCTTTGATTTCTTTAATCAGTTCTTTGTCGGTAAAAGTGCTCATATCAATCTCCTTTGGTACCAATGTTTACAGCCTGGCAAGCCTCTTTGAGCACCCAGTCAACCGCGTCTTTCCATGCTCCGGTTTCGACTGGCGGATTCTCGCGCTTTACCTGTTCATAGAAGCGTACTGCTTTAACCAGTCCTTCTGATGTCACCGAAGCTGGCGGGGCCGTGAATAACGCCTGAATTTCATAGTTTGGTCTGTCGTTACAATCCTCTTTTGTCGGGACATATTTCCAGTCACCAACCCACTGCT
>NZ_PSRU01000085.1:0-716 GCF_003000935.1 Escherichia sp. R1 | reverse complement strand
TTTTTGTGCACAGAAAACCCCCAGCTAGGCTGGGGGTTCCGGAAAGCTTTCAGCTTTGAGCCAGTTATTAAAACCCCTTTTGATTTGTTAAAACACCTTGCGGTCTGGCAACTGCAAGTGTCAAACAAGAAATCAAAAGGGGGTCCCAATGGGGAACGAAAAGAGCTTAGCGCACACCCGATGGAACTGTAAATATCACATAGTATTTGCGCCAAAATACCGAAGACAGGTGTTCTACAGAGAGAAGCGTAGAGCAATAGGCTGTATTTTGAGAAAGCTGTGTGAGTGGAAAAGTGTACGGATTCTGGAAGCTGAATGCTGTGCAGATCATATCCATATGCTTGTGGAGATCCCGCCCAAAATGAGCGTATCAGGCTTTATGGGATATCTGAAAGGGAAAAGCAGTCTGATGCCTTACGAGCAGTTTGGTGATTTGAAATTCAAATACAGGAACAGGGAGTTCTGGTGCAGAGGGTATTACGTCGATACGGTGGGTAAGAACACGGCGAAGATACAGGATTACATAAAGCACCAGCTTGAAGAGGATAAAATGGGAGAGCAGTTATCGATTCCCTATCCGGGCAGCCCGTTTACGGGCCGTAAGTAACGAAGTTGGATGCAAATGTCAGATCGTGTGCGCCTGTTAGGGCGCGGCTGGTAAGAGAGCCTTATAGGCGCATTTGAAAAACCTCCGGCTATGCCGGAGGATATTTATT
>NZ_PSRU01000084.1:0-739 GCF_003000935.1 Escherichia sp. R1 | reverse complement strand
TATGATGGTGTTTTTGAGGTGCTCCAGTGGCTTCTGTTTCTATCAGCTGTCCCTCCTGTTCAGCTACTGACGGGGTGGTGCGTAACGGCAAAAGCACCGCCGGACATCAGCGCTATCTCTGCTCTCACTGCCGTAAAACATGGCAACTGCAGTTCACTTACACCGCTTCTCAACCCGGTACGCACCAGAAAATCATTGATATGGCCATGAATGGCGTTGGATGCCGGGCAACAGCCCGCATTATGGGCGTTGGCCTCAACACGATTTTACGTCACTTAAAAAACTCAGGCCGCAGTCGGTAACCTCGCGCATACAGCCGGGCAGTGACGTCATCGTCTGCGCGGAAATGGGCGAACAGTGGGGCTATGTCGGGGCTAAATCGCGCCAGCGCTGGCTGTTTTACGCGTATGACAGGCTCCGGAAGACGGTTGTTGCGCACGTATTCGGTGAACGCACGATGGCGACGCTGGGGCGTCTTATGAGCCTGCTGTCACCCTTTGACGTGGTGATATGGATGACGGATGGCTGGCCGCTGTATGAATCCCGCCTGAAGGGAAAGCTGCACGTAATCAGCAAGCGATATACGCAGCGAATTGAGCGGCATAACCTGAATCTGAGGCAGCACCTGGCACGGCTGGGACGGAAGTCGCTGTCGTTCTCAAAATCGGTGGAGCTGCATGACAAAGTCATCGGGCATTATCTGAACATAAAACACTATCAATAAGTTGGAGTCATTACC
>NZ_PSRU01000083.1:0-741 GCF_003000935.1 Escherichia sp. R1 | reverse complement strand
CCTGCCACCATTCCTGACGGCCCCCAGTAGATAAACCACATTGCACATCCCCAGGAAATGCCCCATAAGCCCCCCGTCAGCACCGTGACCTGCCAGAACGGCATAAAGGGTAATGGCGGAAGCCGGATACCCAGCCGCCATAGAATACGCAGAAGAGGAGGGGCATAATTGCTCCGCCACATCTTTTTGCTGTCCATCAGGGCAATGGCCCGGGCTTTTTTCTGCTCAAAGGTCACAGGAGCACCTCCGTTCCATGATGTAAACGTGACACAGCTTATTGTTATTGATTATTATTATCATGCTGTGGTTATGTTGTCATGCATCAGTACACTGACAAAAGTGCAAAAGAAAGGAAAACAGGCAGATGAACAGAAAATATTATTTTAATAATATGTGGTGGGGATGGGTGACGGGGGGATATATGCTGTATATGTCATGGGATTATGATTTTAAATACAGATTACTGTTCTGGTGTATTTCTCTCTGCGGAATGGTTTTGTATCCGGTTGCAAAATGGTATATTGAAGATACAGCTCTGAAATTTACCCGGCCTGATTTCTGGAACAGCGGTTTTTTTGCTGATACACCTGGAAAAATGGGATTGCTTGCTGTTTATACGGGTACTGTTTTCATATTATCTCTTCCGTTAAGTATGATATATATTCTTTCTGTTATTATAAAAAGGCTGTCTGTAAGATAGACAGCCTGTCTTATATTTTATTTAAATACCCCAGAACTTAT